>CAVGAH010000049.1:0-5577 GCA_963627215.1 bacterium
GATTAACACGCGGCAGGAAATCAAATACGTTTACACAAAATACTTGACACAATCGAAAGAATTGTATGAATTTTTGCATCATAATGATAAAATTATGATAAAATTATGATAAAATTAATGTATAACGTAGCGCCAGATGTCCCCCGCCTCTATAGGCGGCGGGTTCCATTCCCGGGTTTCGGTGGCGGGTAATCGAAACCCGTGCGGAGCAGAAGCTCCGCTGGCGCCGTTGCAAGCTACACGCCGCACTGATCAAGCAAGCTTGTCAGTGCTCTACTACGCTTTAAATACAATGCATAAGGAGTGTGATATTATGATACAAATAAGACCTGTCTCAGATCTGAGAAATAAATTTTCCGAAATCGAACGTATTGTTAATGGCGGCGAACCTGTTTACCTTACTAAAAACGGATATGGCAGCATGGTTATATTGAGCCTTGAAGAATACGCTCTGCTTACGGCTGCCGATATAGAAATGAAACTTGATGAAGCAGAGCAGCAGGCAGCATCAACATCAGAAAGACTTTCTCATAAAGATGTATTCAATAGTATAAGGAATAAGATAAATGACAAATAAAATCTACAAGCTCAGATACCTTCCACTTTTTTATGATGATCTTGAACGGACCGTAGATTATATTTCTAACACATTGAAAAATACATCTGCAGCATTGCGTTTGGTCGATAAAATTGAAGCTGCGATACTGAAAAGATCATATGATCCAGAAGCTTTCGAGCCTTATCATTCACTTAAACAGCGTGAATTTCCTTACTATCGTATATATGTAAATAACTATATCATATATTACATCGTAATTGATGATGTTATGGAAGTACATAGACTGCTATACAGAGCCAGAGATATTGATCGATATATTTAAAATTTAAAATAGATTTTGGGTAATATATAATAAACGTGATGTGGAAGCAGGATAAAACATACGTGACCTTGTAGATTCTGACAGGAATACAGTAACGAATAAATACAAAAAAGCAGCAGCCGTCACCGGCTGGACAGTTTGCTCAGAAATAAACAAACAGAACAAAACGCTCTCAGTTGCATGAGCGCCGCGACCTGCATGCCCGCCCGCCTGTATCGGCGTCATGTGTTTACAGTAAAGTATAATCTACTGCAATTGTATACGAGCGCACTCAGTAAATCAATCGCGGCTGTTGTAAATGATATAACTTGAAGTTATAGCGGACCATAACTTTTTGCAAATCAGCTTTTTTAAATGAATTTATTGACAGAAGTAGTCGATTCCCGTATAATACGGAACATGAAAACATATAAACATATAAAAATAGTATGTTTATATGAAATAAGCGCAGGGCGAAGCACAAAGTAAATGGCAAACAAAAAAACGCTCCGGCACGTAATGTACTAAAGGTTATGAAGAAGGTGATGCAGTATGGCTACATACAAAGATCTTGAAACAGCTCTGATGCATGGAGGGATCTACGGCGATGAGCTGACGGGGGCGGTCAACGTTCCTATCTACCAGACATCTACATACGAGCAGCAGGGTATGGGAAAATTCAAAGGCTATGAATACTCAAGAACGGGCAACCCGACAAGAGCAGCGCTCGAGTCGCTGTAGCTCGTAGCGCTCGGACAGTTCAAAAACCCGGCAAACCCGAAGGTTCACCATGACACGACGGGACCCGAGATATACAAGGCTCTCGACGGCAGGATAGACTATTTCGTTGCAGGCGCGGGGAGCACGCTCCATATAAAATAGAAGGGATCGGAAACGACTTCATAGCGGACACGATGGACATGTCCCTCGTGGACAGGATATACAAAATAAATGATGATGAGGCTTACGCAGGCTCGCGCCTGCTGGCTTCAAGAGAAGGAATAATAGCAGGCTCGTCAACAGGCGCGGCGTTCGCCGCGGCGCAGCAAAAAACAAAGAAACGGTGGTGATCATTCTGGAAACTCAGAACAACATATTCGAGCTGAAAAACGTCTCCAAAGTTTTCTCAGGAAAAAGCGGAAGCGTAAAGGCTCTGGATGATATAAATCTTGAAATACACAAAGGCGAGATATTCGGCATAATCGGAATGAGCGGCGCAGGAAAGAGCACGCTCGTAAGAACACTGAATCGTCTTGAAGAGGTAAGCGGCGGTCAGGTCCTTTTCGAGGGCAGAGCGCTCGGAGGTCTCAGTCAGAAAGAGCTGAGGCAGGCAAGACAGCGGATAGCAATGATATTTCAGCATTTTAACCTTCTGTCACAGAAAACTGTTATACAGAACGTAATGATGCCGATGAAAATCGCAAAATACGAAAAAAAACAGCAGCGCTCGCGCGCAGAAGAAATGCTCAGGATCGTAGGACTTGAGGAAAAAGCGAATGCATGGCCGAATCAGCTATCAGGCGGTCAGAAGCAGCGCGTAGCGATAGCAAGAGCGCTTACCACAGAGCCTAAGGTGCTCCTGTGCGACGAAGCGACAAGCGCGCTCGACCCAAAGATCACAGAAGAGATACTCGACCTTCTGAAAAGGATCAACAGAGAAATGGGTCTTACAGTAGTCATCATCACTCATGAGATGAGTGTTGTTGAAAAGATATGCGACCGCGTGGCGATAATCGACCACGGTACGCTCGCAGAGATCGGAGACGTCAAGCGGATATTCACAACTCCTGAGTCCGAAGCTGCGAAGCGGCTGGTATTCCCTGTAAACCAGACTGTAAATCCGTTCGACGGAAGCGGAAGCAGATGCGTCCGCATAGCATTTGACGGACGCTCGGCAAACGAGCCTGTCATAGCAGATCTGACAGAAAAAACAGGCGAAAAGGTCAGCATCCTGTGCGCAAACACGAGAAGCGTGGGCGGCGTAGGCTTTGGTCAGATGATAATAGCTCTGCCGGATACGGCAGAGGGCCAGAAAAAAGTACTTGATTATTTCGACAGTATAGGTCTCGCAGTCAGCGAGGTAACGGGAGAGGAGGAAGTGTAATGACAGAGGCTGTATGGCATATGATATTTGAAGGCATATGGGAAACGCTTTACATGACGATATTGTCAACTATCATAGCTTACGTTTTCGGTCTTCCTCTCGGAATACTCCTTTCGGCCACGGGAAAGGGCGGCATACTCAGAAACAGGGCGATAAACGGCATCCTCGGAGCGGTGGTAAATATACTCCGTTCGGTTCCGTTCCTCATACTTCTTGTAGTTCTGATACCGTTCACGAGACTTGTAGTAGGCACGTCGCTCGGCACGACTGCCACGATAGTTCCGCTGACGATAGGCTCTATACCGATCGTAGCTCGAATGGTAGAATCCTCGCTTCAGGAAATACCGCCGGGAATAATAGAGGCTGCTGAATCGATGGGAGCGTCACCGCTCGAGATAATCACCAGATTCATGCTGCCGGAGGCAGTACCGTCGCTTCTGCTCGGATCGGCTATAAACCTTGCTACGATACTCGGTTATTCGGCAATGGCCGGTTTCGTAGGCGGCGGCGGACTCGGAGATATCGCAATACAATACGGATTCTACAGATATCAGTCGGATATATTATTTGTTTCGGTAGCGATACTGATAATAATAGTACAAATTTTCCAGGAAGCCGGAACGCGGCTTTCAAACTACAAGCGTCATGCTTAATGGGACACTTGACAGAACTGCGCTTACCGTATGTCATCCGCACGTTAGTATGTGTCCTTTAAAGAAATCAGGATAAGCTTTTCGTTATGAAATATTAAACATACAAAATAAGAAGAAGGAGAAATTTGAAATGAAAAAGACTAAAATTTTATCTATTGCATTAGCGGCTGCTCTCGTTGTAGGAGCTCTCACTGGATGCGGTTCGTCAAACTCATCTAACGACGGCGGTTCTGCTGCCGGCGGGGATACTGTAACTCTTAAGGTAGGAGCTTCATTGACTCCACATGCTGAGATACTTGAAGAGGCTAAGCCTATACTCGCTAAAGAGGGTATAGATCTTGAAATAGTAAAAATGGAAGATACTGTAACTCCAAATACAGGTCTCGAAGAAGGTTCGCTTGACGCTAACTACTTCCAGCATCAGCCGTTCCTCGATGACTTCAACGCAGAGAACGGCGCTGACCTCGTATCTGCAGGCACTATACATTATGAGCCGTTCGGCATCTACGCAGGCAAGACAAGCAGCCTTGACGAGCTTCCTGACGGTGCTATCGTAGCAGTTCCAAACAACGTAACAAATGAAGCAAGAGCGCTCCTGCTCCTCGAACAGGAAGGCGTTATCAAGCTTAAGGACGGCGCAGGCATAAAGGCTACAGCAGCAGATATTGTTGAAAATCCAAAGAACATAGAGTTTAAGGAGATCGCTCCTGAACAGCTCGTTCGTTCGCTCCCTGATGTTGACATCGCAGTTATAAACGGCAACTACGCTATCGAGGGCGGTCTCCACGTAAAGGATGCGCTCGCTACAGAGTCAGACCAGGGCGTTGCAGCTCAGACTTACGCTAACATCGTAGCTGTAAGAAGCGAGGACAAGGACAACGAAGCTATAAAGAAGCTCGTTGAAGTACTTAAGAGCGATGAGATAAAACAGTTCATAAATGACAAGTACGAAGGCGCAGTAGTTCCTATCGACTAATTGGATTTCTGATTCGTGCATCAAAGCATTGACGATAATAAATATTATTGCCTTAATAAATATTAAAAAATCAACAGTAAATGAAGGATGGAGGGAATTTAAAATGGCAAGAGTAGCATTAACAGAATTAAAGGATCTTGAAGGAAAAGCAAAGGAAGCTTACGCAGAACTGGAAGCAAACAACAAGGTAACAAACATGAAGAAGGCTCTTCTGAATGACTATGCGACATATGATGCATTCATGGCGTGGTACACTTCATGGGCAAGACTCGTTGAGGTAGTAGGCGAAAGAGCTGCAACTATCTACGCTCACTCAGTTTCAACTACAAACGGCTGCCTTCTCTGCTCACTGTTCTTTATCAGCGACCTCAAGGCTCTCGGTATTGACCCTGATGAGTTTGAAATGGACGACACTGAAGCAGCATTAGCTGAACTCGGCGCTCAGATAGTAAAGGATCCTACAGCAGTTTCTGACGAGCTCATCGGCAGATTAAAGGAAAAGTTCAACGACAGCGAACTCACTGCTATCGTAGGCTTCGCATGCCAGATGATCGCTACTAACAACTTCAATTCAGTTATGAGAATAGACGTTGACGAAAGACTCATCCCTATCAAGGACGAGTTCAAGCCGGCTACATGGAGAGAGAATATCCAGTAAAGGAGAACATCCGGCAAGTAAAATATCCGGTAATATTTGCACAATTAATACATTTTCAGGGGCTGTCGGTTTTATCATTCGGCAGCCTTTGCAGTAATAAATTAAATAAGATTTTGAAAAGACGCCATATAAGGCCGGAGAATATAAGGATAAGCGTAATTGAAGTTCCCTGCATATGGAGCTTATACTTATATTCATGGGAGCCGGGGGCGTCCCGTATTTGTATCGGTGTAGTAATAAAATATGTACATAAGAGGTAAGAAGGATGGTAGATTTTCAGTATTACAATCCGGCAAAAATAGTTTTCGGAACAGGCTCGACAGACA
>CAVGAH010000049.1:5587-14817 GCA_963627215.1 bacterium
GGTAGAGGCAGCATGTAAGGAAAATGACATTGCATTTTATGAAAACGGCAATGTAGTTCCAAATCCTTCCATAGAACTCGTTCGCGAGCTCGTAGATTATGGACGCGAAAAGAAGGTAGATTTCGTACTGGCAGTAGGCGGCGGAAGCTCTATAGATACTGCAAAGGCTGTAGCTCTCGGCATCCCTTACGACGGCGATGCGTGGGATTTCTTTGCAAACGGCGCTATGCCTGAAAGCGTGCTTCCTGTAGGCGTTATCACTACGCTTCCTGCAAGCGGCTCTGAAGCTTCAAATTGTGCTATCCTTTCAAACGGAGAATGGAAGCTCGGTTTTGAGGACGACTGCATAATCCCTAAGTTTGCGATCATGAACCCTGAATACACGCTCACGCTTCAGCCGTTCCAGACAGCTGCGGGCATAGCAGACATACTTTCACATCTGCTTGAGCGCTATTTCTCAGACGTGAAGCATACAGATGTAACTGACTATATGATAGAAGGCGCTGTAAATGCACTGCTTGTAAATGCAGAGAGAATTTTAAAGGATCCGCGCGACCTCGATGCTCGTTCAGAGATCCAGTGGCTCGCTTCAGTAGCTCACAATAATCTCCTTGACACAGGCCGCGTAGCAGACTGGGGCTCTCACAGAATAGAGCATGAGCTCAGCGCGCAGTACGGAATAACTCACGGCGAGGGCATGGCTGTAGTACTCGTAGCGTGGACTAAGTACGCTGCCGAGGTGAAGCCTTACAAGCCTGCGCAGCTCGCTGCGAGAGTATTCGGCGGTGATACGTTCAACAGCGATGAAAGAGAGCTGACGCTTTTACTTTCAGAAAAGCTTGAAGCTTTCTTTAAAAAGCTCGGACTTAAGACATCGCTCGCAGAGCTCGGCATAGGCAGCGAGCATTTCGAGGAGATGGCGGACAGAGCTACAAAGAACGGCGCTCAGACTGTAGGACATTATATCCCGCTCGATAAGCAGGAATTCATAGACATCCTGAAGCTGGCTTAATTGCGCCGGAGCAGCAGGCACAGCAGGCAGAATAAAAAAGGGACGCGCTTCATATATTTAGATGAAAGAATATTACGAAAAATTTATCTGATATACGGAGGTGATGTCTGTGTCTCTCGCAAGCGAGGCGGGCGTGCTGCTTGCATTTGCAGTCGGTATGTTCGGGCTGTTTGTATTCATCTGCATGTTTGCAGTGCCGTTGAAATACGCTGTGAAATTTGTGCTGAACAGTATGGTCGGCGGCGTGGCGATACTGCTGATAAACGCCATCGGAGCGGCTTTTGGTATACATATAAGCCTGAATATCGTTACGGCGGCTGCCGTGGGGCTGCTCGGTCTGCCGGGTGCTCTTATGATAATATTCCTGCATGCTTTGTGAAAATCATGTAGCGGTCAGGCGGCTTATCTGATATACTAATGGGCGTTCACGTGGGTCCGCCGGGCGGACGCAATTGCATGAGTAAATTGAAAGTGAATTAACTAGAGAAAAATATTCAGAAATTTGTGAGGCAATTTATATGGAAAAAAGAACATTCAGAACATCAGGCACATGCGCTGCAGCTATAAACTTCAGCATCGATGACAACGGCAACGTGCATGACGTAAACTTCGTAGGCGGCTGCGACGGAAATCTCAAGGCTATCGCTACTCTCGTAGAGGGCAGACCTGCGACAGAGATCGCGGAGCTCCTGAAGGGCAACACATGCGGACGCAAGAGCACATCATGCGCTGACCAGTTCTCAAAGGCGCTGCTTGAGGCTGTCGGACAGTAGACGGAATTTATTTAAATTTTTTATCATACTTGAGATACCGCTTGAATTTATGGCGGGGCGTGTGGTAGAATAATTGTGTTAAGGAAAAATGATTCGACTATTTCCGAACAAAAAATATGATCCCGAGGGTGGGTTGGACCCTCGGGATTTTATTTCCCTATTATTAACGGGGGAACGACCGCAGGCTGTTCTGTTACTTATTGCTGTCCAGCCATTCGCATGAAGCCCTGCCCGTATCTTTGATACGGCGCGCAGGTCTCATACAGAAATTGCGCGGCTTTAGCCGCAGTGCAATTTTTCAGTTATTATGTGAGTTATTACTCCTGCTATGACAGCAATTATTAATGATTCGACTAATTCCATGTATTATCACCTCCTTTCCGCACCTGTATAGGAAAATTCGGTGACTTCCCAATTGTATCATATAAAGTTAAAAAAATACAGTAAATTTATGTAATAAATTTTCGTGAAAGCAGCCCCGGCACGGTCACTTATTTGTCATTTTTATAAATCCGCTGATTATTAAAAATAAATCAATTTTATTTCTGCATCTCTGTGGAGTAAAATTTTAATTACGGCATACTGTTGGTTTTTGTGGGCGAGGTGACTCGCGGAAGGATCGGCAGGGCTTATTCGGCGCTTATCGCATTCGTGTTCAGGACGAGCGGAGCGCTTTGTGTTTTTTTATTTAATCGAATTCTGGAGGAAAAAATGTCAGAAAAGAAAATGATAAACCTCACTATTGACGGTATTCATGTTACTGTCGAGGAAGGTACTACTATTCTTAAAGCGGCAGCATCTGTAGGTATAGAGATCCCTACACTGTGCTACCTCAAGGATCTCGCACCGGACGGAGCGTGTCGTGTGTGCGTTGTAGAAGTTGTCGGCGCAAGAAAGCCGCTGGTGACTGCCTGCAGCGAGCCATGCATGGAAGGTATGGAGGTACTTACTGATTCAGACGCTGCAAGAGATTCAAGAAAGTTCGTTTTAGATCTCCTCGTAAGCACACATAACAAGGACTGCTTCAGCTGCGCTGCAAACGGCGCCTGCAAGCTTCAGGAATACGCTTTCGCTTACGGCGTTTCTGATCCTGATTTTGACGGAAACAAGCCTGAATGGGCTCCGATAGATTCATCAAATCCATTCTTTGAATACGACCCTTCAAAGTGCATACTTTGCAGAAGATGTGTAAGAACATGTTCAAAGATCTCAGGAAACGGAACTATCAGCATTACAAACAGAGGCTTCGGCGCAAGCGTGGGAACAGCCTTCGCTCTTCCATGGAACGAGACTATCTGCGAATCATGCGGTAACTGCGTTTCAAACTGCCCTACAGGCGCTCTTTCTTCTAAGGACAACAAGAACGATTACAGAGCATGGACTGTTGACCGTGTAAGAACTACATGTCCACACTGCGGTACAGGCTGCCAGTACGATCTCCTCGTTGACAGAAAGAAGAACAAGGTAGTAGGCGTTGAGCCTGCTGACGGTGCTTCAAACCACGGCCGCCTCTGCGTAAAGGGTAAGTTCGGCTCATACAAGTTCGTAAATTCAGGCGAAAGACTTACAAAGCCTCTTATCAAGGAAAACGGTAAGTTCAGAGAAGCTGAATGGGACGAAGCTCTCGATCTCGTTGCTTCAAAGTTCACTGAGCTCAAGAATAAATACGGCGGAAAGTCGCTCGCCGGCTTCGCATGTTCGAGAAGTGCGAACGAAGATATCTACATGCTCCAGAAGATGGTCCGTACAGCATTCGATTCAAATAATGTAGATAACTGCGCAAGAGTATGTCACGGTCCTACAGTTGCAGGTCTCGCTATCAGCTTCGGTTCAGGCGCTATGACTAACACGATCGCTGATATCACAAATCACCCTGAAGTTATCATGCTCGTAGGTTCAAACATCGAAGAAGCTCACCCTGTTATCGGTATGCAGCTCCGCAAGGCTGTAGACGAAGGTTCAAAGCTCATCGTTGTTGACCCGCGTGACATCAATATCGCAAAGAAGGCAGATATCCATCTGAAGCTCAAGCCTGGTACTAACGTTGCATTTGCTAACGGCATCATGAACGTTATCCTTTCTGAAGGCCTCGCTGACATGGATTTCGTAAACTCACGCACTGAGGGCTTCGAAGAGCTCGAAAAGGTAGTTAAGGAATACACTCCTGAAAGAGTTGCTGAGATCTGCCACATAAATAAGGAAGACCTCATCAGAGCTGCTGAGATGTACGCTAAGGCAAAGACTGCTCCTATCATCTACTGCCTCGGCGTTACTGAACATACAACAGGTACTGAGGGCGTAATGTCAATGGCTAACATGGCTATGCTCGTAGGCAAGCTCGGTAAGCCTGGCTGCGGCGTAAACCCACTCAGAGGACAGAACAACGTACAGGGCGCATGCGACATGGGCGCTACACCTGGAGACTTCCCTGGTTATCAGAAGCTAAATAACCCTGAGGTTTTCGAAAAGTTCGAAAAGGCATGGGGCTGCAAGCTTCCTACAACACCTGGTATCAGAGCTACAGAGTGCTTCCCTGAAATGATAAAGGGCAACATCAAGGGTCTCTTTATCTTCGGTGAAGACCCTGTAAGAACAGACGCAGATACTCACCACGTTATCAAGGCTCTCGAATCACTCGACTTCCTCGTAGTTGACGATCTGTTCCTTACAGAATCTGCTAAGTATGCTGACGTAGTTCTCCCTGGTACTGCATACGCTGAAAAGGAAGGTACTTTCTCAAACACTGAACGTCGTGTTCAGAGAATAAGAAAGGCTGTAAACGCTCCGGGTGAAGCTCGTCTCGATACTGATATCTTCACTGATATCATGAACAGAATGGGCTATGCTCAGCCGCACCTGACAAGCGCTCAGATCATGGATGAAATCGCTTCATTAACACCAAGCTTCGCAGGCATCAGCCACGCTCGTCTCGATTCAGAAGAGCTTTATAATGATGGTCTTCAGTGGCCTTGCACATCACCTGACCACCCGGGAACTCCTATCATGCACACTGAAAAGTTTACTCGCGGTCTCGGTAAGCTCCAGGGCATCGAATACAAGCCGTCTGCAGAGCTCACTGACGAAGAATATCCGCTTATCCTCATGACAGGCCGTGTTCTTTACCAGTACAACGCTTGCGCTATGACAGACAAGACTCCTGGACTCAACGAAAAGAGCGGTCACTCATTCATCGAGATCAACAGCGAAGATGCTGCAAAGCTCGGCATCAAGGACGGCGACAGAGTTAAGGTTTCTTCACGCCGCGGCGAGATCGAGTCTGAAGCTCACGTTTCAGGTAAGACTGGTCCTGGAGAAACATGGATGCCGTTCCACTTCCAGGACGGTAACGCTAACTGGCTGACGAATGCTGCTCTCGATACTATCGCTGCTGCCCCTGAATACAAGGTTTGCGCTATCAAGGTAGAGAAGGCTTAGTCGTTTAAGGCGGTTCGTTTTGTTGTACGGTCTGCGGGGAGCCGCAGGACGATACGTAGATGATACCTATGGTAAAAAATTAAGAAATTAAACATATGGCAGCTCGGAATTTATAGATTCAGATATTTTGATTCGATATTTTGATTCGATATTTTCCGGGCTGCCCTTTTGTGTTTTTTGGCGCTTTGGCGCTGTTTATGATAAAATAACTTAGTTACGGATAACGGGAAAGGATGAAACGGGTGGATAATTATGATAAATGTTTATTACGGCGGAGCTGACAGGAATAAGGACAGATTTATGTTCGACATGATAATGAAGCAGCTCCCCACAGATACGATACTGCTCGTTCCCGACCAGTTTACGCTTCAGGCGGAGAGGAATGCGTTCGAATACATGAAAAGTGATACGCTGCTAGAGCTTGAGATAATGAGCCGTTCGGGGTTCGCGCGCCGCGTTATAGCGCAGACAGGAGAGCCGGGCGGCGTCGCTGTCAATAAATACGGGCGTTACATGCTTCTGGCAGGTCTGATGCTTAAAATGAAAAAAGAAAATGAAAGTATTTTTGCCGGTGTCAGGAATAAGCGGTCATTCATTACTATGCTCAACGACCAGATCTCTGAGCTGAAGCAGTATGATATAACGCCGCGCGAGCTGCACGAGATGGCGGGTGAGCTTTCAGATGATGAGATACTTAAGTCGAAGCTTGAGGAAATATATGACATTTATGAGCGCTATGAAGCTGCGGTAGCGGGGCGTTTTACGGATACAGAGGATCACCAGCAGGCTGTGAATGAAAAGGCCGGCAGCGCGCCGTTCGTTAAGCGGAGCATATTCTGGATAGACGGCTTCGACCTGCTTACTCCTAAGCTTATATCCATGGTGGAAGCGATAGCTGCTGCGGCTGTCGATGTAAATGTAGTGCTGACGGGCGAGCCTGATGCAGGCAGATCCGGAATGGGAGCACGGAGCACAGACGGCGTGAAAAATGCGGAGCATGTTGATATGGCCGATATCATATCGGGCGGCGACCGTGAGTTTTTCGGTATATCCCGGAGCATGCGCGAACAGCTGCGCAAGGCTGGCGAGCGCAGTGGAGCGGGGTATCATGAGTATGAGATACCGGTTGAGTATGCGGTCGAGCTCAGACCTGAGATAAGCGTGATGGGCGCGTCTGATTTTTACGCTGAGGCTGAAAGCATCGCTATAGATATAACTAAGCTTGTGCGTGAGCGCGGATACCGTTACAGCGATATCGTAATAATATGTAACGACGCTGACAAGCGCGGGTCTGTGTTCAGGCGTGTCTTCGACCAGTACGGTATACCGCTGTTTATAGACAGGAAGCGCAGCATTACGCAGGAGCCTGGTATCGCATTCATAATGGCGATGCTCGATATCATAAAGAAAAAGCGCCGCTTTGACGATGTGTTCAGGATGCTTAAGACCGGGTTCGGTCCTTTGATTGACGATGAATGCGAGGCGATGGAAAAATATTGCAGAAAATATAATATACGCAGCGGCAGGTGGAAGAAGGAATTCGTTTACGGTTTAAAAGATGTGGGCGAGGAGCGTCTGGCAGAGATAAATGACATGCGCAGACGTGTAGATAATTTCCTGACTGCTGCTGAAGAGCTTTTTTACGGCATGACTACAGTAAGGCAGCGCTGCGAGGCGCTTTATATGTTTCTCGCGCAGACTGCTGATATGCCGGTGAGATGCGAGGCAGCGAGGATGAGGCTTGAAGAAGACGAGCTTTATGAGGCTGCTCAGAGCACGGCGCAGGTATGGGATACTGTTGTAGGCATACTCGATCAGCTCGTAGAGGTCATAGGCGATGAAGAGATAAGCGACGATGATTTTAACGAGATACTTGCAGAGGGCTTTGAAGAGGTAGAAATAGGACTGATACCGCCTAATAACGATCAGGTAATATTCGGAACTATGCAGAGGACTCGTACAGGCGGAGTTCGCGCCATGTTTGTCGCAGGCGCGAACGACGGCGTGCTCCCGGAGGCGGGGCGCACGGAGAGCCTGCTTTCAGACGAAGAAAAGCAGCTCATAACTGACAAGCTTAAACGCATAAGCAAGACGGATGAGCTGCGCGTCATGGAGCAGAACCTTGCTATATACAAGAATCTTACAAAGGCGGGAAAGATACTAAGCATTTCATACGCTGAGATGGACGTTGACGGATCGGAGATAAGGCCGTCAGAGCTTGTTGAAGAGCTGCTTCGATCTGCAAAGAATGGGAGCACGGTTGATGCTGATGCTGACGATAAGCTCGCTGTGGATGATACAGAGGCAGGAAGGATAGCTGTAAGGCGTGATTATATATCTATACGTGACACGGACGCTATGCTTCAGACAGCGGGTGCGGCTTCAGGTCATGTGACATCGGCTCTCAGAAAGTACCTTAACGGAGAGCCGCTGGAAGACGAATGGAAAGCCGCAGCGCTTGCGCTCGATGAAGAAATATCGTTTAAGACCGCCCAAAAAGCTCTGTTTTACAACAGTGAGAGCGAGCGCATAAAAAGAGAACAGGTAAAACAGCTTTTCGGGCGCGGCAGCTCGGAAGAGCTGATAGTCAGCACGTCAGGACTGGAAAGGTATTCAAGATGCCCGTTTTCATTCTTCGTGACTTACGGGCTGAAGCCGGAGGAAGAGCGGCGCTTCGAGGCAGATATGAGATCTATAGGCGACATATACCACGAATGCATGAGGCGCGTAGCAGACGCGCTTACGCAGGAGGGCGTTCAGATAAGCGCGCCTGAGTCACGCTGGATGAGCGTTACAAAGGAGCAGTGCAGGAGCATGACGGCGCGTTACGTAGAAGAATTTTCGGAGCGCTACAGAGAAGGACTTTTTCAGCTTACAGGTCGAGAGGCGTATATCCGCGAGCGCATAAAAGAGATATGCTTTGAAACGGCGTGGCTCATGATAGAGCAGGTAAAGCGCGGAAAAGTTAAAGCGATATATTTCGAGCAGCGCTTCGCGCGCCGGGCAGACGCGCTGTTCCCGCCGATAGAGATCAATTTGGGAGACGAAGGCTCTGTATTCATCGAGGGCGTTATAGACAGGATAGACATAATAAACGGCAACGAAGAATTTAGAAATGAAGATGATAAAAATGAAGAAAGCCGAAATAATGAAGCAAATGCTCAAAACACTGCCGCCGTCACCGGCGAAACAGAGCGTAACGCAGAGCAGATGACAGGCGAGATTCGCCACCCGCATAATTATATAAGAGTAATAGACTATAAATCAGGCAGCGAAAAATTTAACCTCGAAGAGGTAAAAAGCGGCTGGCGCTTACAGCTTATGCTTTATCTTAAAGGCGCGATGGGCGCGGTAGAAGATTCGCGCCCCGCAGGAGTATTTTACTTTGCGGTAAAAGAGCCAAGGATAGACGTATCGACAGTTTCCGAAAGCGAAGTAGACGAGACAGTATCAACGTCTCTGCTGAAAAGCGTCCGTCTGGACGGCGCACTGCTTAACAATGAAAGCGTAATAACAGGTATGGACTGCAGCATAGAAGGTACATCGGAAATACTGCCCGTGCGCCGCACTTCAACAGGAAAATATACAGGAGCAAATCTTCTGACAGACGCCGAGTTTGAAGAGCTGATCCGCATAAACGACGATAACCTGCGAAATGCAGCAGCCGATTTGATATCAGGCTGCATAGACGCCGACCCTAAATCAAGTAAAACATCAACAGCCTGCAAATACTGCGCCTACCACAGCATATGCGGCTATGAATAACCTATAACGTAGCGCCAAATGTCCCTCGCCGCTATAGAATGAAAAAGTCAGCAGAGCAGATAGAGAAGCAAAATGCTGACATTACAGGAAAAGAAAAGTCAGCAAAGTAGATAAAGGAGCAAGATGCTGACATGTTCGGAAAAATTATTGCTATCAATATCATGATGAAAGATTGGTGTTAGTATATAACCATGGACACCCTTGCTGTTCAGCTATATCCTTCCCACTGTCGGGCGGATTCGGGA
>CAVGAH010000050.1:0-14465 GCA_963627215.1 bacterium
GCTTTAGCTTCTTCTTCGGCTTCCTCGCAGCCGTTTGCCTTCAGGAACTCCGTGATTTTGTCCTCGCTCGCAGCGGTTATATATGCTTTTTGCAGTCCCTCATCGGAGATTACTTTTGTATACAGTTCTTCTAATTTCATAATTTTCACCGTCCCTCGTATATTTTTTAATATATTCTATGCCCTCAGTCTCGCCGCCTTTGGGATTGAGCTTTGCAAAATCAGTTATTGGATCTCGCCGGGCATTCGCAAACAATCAACCATCCGCCTGCCTCGCTTCCAAGATAGGTGCAGTCCTGGCAGTATCCGCTTGAACCAAGATCACTTTCACGATAGTTTTCACAGCTGTTGAGCGATGTAACAATCGGTTTGTTGTTTTTGTATGTCGTTCCGCATTTTCTGCCGCCTGCTACGCTGTCGAGCTCGTCGTCTGAAAGCTCGCCGGTCTTATTCTGCTTGAAAGCAACGAATGCTTTAGCTTCTTCTTCGGCTTCCTCGCAGCCGTTTGCCTTCAGGAACTCCGTGACTTTGCCCTCGTCCAGAGCGGTCATAAATGCCTTTTGCAGTACCTCGTCAGAGATTACTTTTTTGTACAGTTCTTCTAATTTCATAATTTGCCTCCATACTAACATACTAAATCTTTACATCTCATTAGAAATTTATTTCAATTTAATTTTGAAACCAGTTGTGCATATTTTCAATGCACGCTTATTCTGATAATTATATCTCTTACCCGCATATTGTCAATACTTTTCACTCGTTTAGCCTCCTTTAAACTCGTTGAAGCTTCACGGTTTTGAACAGATTTTGACCTTCTTGCGAAACTTGTGAATTTTCTTGCAAAAAACAGAAAATCTCTGTATAATATTGTAAGAAACGACTCGGTTATATTTATAAAATAGGAATTGAATGACTATGGAAAAGAAATTTGCTCAAACCGCTTATCGCAGCTATCTTCTTTGGGGGATAATTTCGTCAATGAGCGTTACACTCTGCACGATTATAGACGCAGCTCTGATTGGACACTTTATCGGCAGCACCGGACTTGCGATTGCAGGTATTGCTACTCCGGTTTATATGCTGTTTGCATTTTTTGGCGTCACTTTGGCTGTGGGAGCCAATGTGCTGATCGGGCGCTCCCTCGGCGCATCGGACAGAGAAACTGCCAACCTGCAAATGGGCAAGCAGCTTTTTTTAGGGCTTTTGCTGGGCCTTATCTTTTTTGCATTATCGCTGATATTTCAAAATGATATAATAGTTTTTTTGGGGGCAAGGGATATACTGTTTTCACAGGCAAAGGCTTATCTGCTCCCCGTATTTATTGCATCGCCTTTTTTTGTGCTATATCAAATCCTGTCCATGTCCGTGCGGACTGACGGAAATTCGAGGCTTGCGGCGATTGCCTCCGGCGTTGTGATAAGCACAAATCTGGTCTTAGATATCCTGCTGATGGGATATTTTGATTGTGGCGTCATGGGAGCCTCCGTGTCCCTGTGTATTGCGGAGGTTCTGGGCGTTTTGTTGCTTTTGACCCACTTTGCCCGTAAGCTTTCCATTCTAAAGCTAAGCCTTGTAGTTCCAAAGATTGCGGATTTGAATCAATTTATACAAAACGGCTTTGGCGTTGGCTCTGCATATATTTTTCAGGCGCTTATCATGCTGATATTCAACAAGATGTTGCTTAGCGACGACACAAACGGAGTCATATATGCGGCAATCTACGGCGTGCTATACACAATCAGCACAATATCCACCGCCTTCTTCGACGGGGCTGCGAATGCCTTTGCACCGGTGGTGTCCATTTTTGTAGGAGAACAAGATACCAAGAGTATTATGTGGGTTTATCGTCAAGGCGTCAGATTTACGGCAGTTGTCAGCTTGGTATTTTGCGTAGTTACTATATTTGCCCCGGCGCCGATGATGGCTTTCTTCGGCATAGACGATGCTTCCCTTGCTATCGCGATACCTGCGCTTCGCTGGTTCGCAATCAGCTTTCTATTTACGGGTTTCAATATGCTGTTTACCGCATTCTGGCAAACGATCGGACGTGCGCATCTTGCGGGAATTATGAGTATTCTCAGAAACTTTGCAGTCATTTTGTTGTTTGGGATTATGCTGATTCCACGTTTTCATATTTCAGGACTTGCTATGGCGCATATTGCTTGTGAGGCATTATGTTTTGTGATGGCGCTGGCGGTACTTATGATTTATTCGTCCGGGAAGTATGTGACTCGGCATTATTCCCCTGCAGGGCGCGTGTTTGAGAAATATTATTCTATTTCCACCGAGAGTGTCGGCGATATTTCCACCGATCTGGAGCTTCTTTGTGAGGAGTGGGACATTCTTCCCAAGCAGGCATTTTTCCTGAATTTTATTGCCGAGGAAATTCTTTTGAATATCATCAAATTCGGCATGAAGGATGGCGAGGGGCATCACTACATAGATATCAAGCTGTTAGAGGGGGATAGCTCTTACACATTGAGGATCAGAGATGATGTAAAGGCATACGACCCATTTGCCTCGGATGGCGACGACATCGACAACGGAGTTTTGCAGGTAATACGCAAACGCACCACGGTCTGCGATTATCAGCGGAAACTGATTTTCAATTATTTGTATCTTATAATTTAGCAAGGTTTATTAGTGAGGTTTATTTATGAAAGAGATTGCCGTTTATCAACATGAACGGGAAATCGAGCGTTTAAGCGTTCAGGAAGAACTTTTTTTGCATTATGAGCAGCCTGTTTATCAAAAGGTATTTGCCCGTCCTCGGCGGTTTGTTTTGGATATTGGTTCAAATGACGGGCGAAAAACCGTGAAACGTTTTGCAAATTTGCACACCCAAAAGGTGATCGGCCTTGAATGTAATTCCGAACTGACAAAGACAGCCATGGCAAACTGCACAAACAGTCGATTTTCGTTTTTTACTTGCGATGTGGAGGATGAAAATTTTATGTCCTTCATCCAGCAAATCATGGCAGAAAAAGACATCCCCGCATTCGATGTAATTCATATTTCCTTTGTGCTAATGCATCTTCAGGACTCTGCCTTGCTTTTGGAGAAGTTGCGGCCGCTTCTCGCCGCCGACGGCGTTTTGATGGTGATCGATGTAAATGACGACGAGACGAATGTTCTGCCCGATAAGCGCAATCTTTTCTCGGAATTCAAAGAGCTTTTGTGTTTTGATCCTTATGCGGGCGACCGCAGATGCGGTGCAAAGCTTCCGGAGTTATTGTCAAAATCAGGATACAAGGATATAAGCATAGAGCGTGAGAGGCTCGTTATTTCTCCGGAAGAAGCGCAAAAGAAGCAAAATATGTTCGATGTCTTCTGTTCTTATCTGGAGGAGGATATAAAAATATTGCTCAAAGGCGATCCGGAAAACTCAGACTATATCCGTTGCGAGGATTGGCTAAAGCATAATTATGAGGCAATGCGGGATGATGTTTTGGCGCGAGATACGCTATTTACAATCGGAGTCAGGATAATTACCTGCACGGGAGCTTGACGTGGAAGGCTAAGACGGGAAAGAAAATGGAGTATTATATTGATCGAAACTTAGATTGTACCTTTGATTGTACCTTGGATATCCCTTTGGAAAACGGGGCTGCTACAAAGCTGAAACTTCATCGTTTATCTGAAAGATATGTGGCGGAAGCGGCTAAGATGTGCGACCGGTGCGTCGGAAAGAATCTATATACAAAGGACTATTTGGCTTCTATTATCCATCAGCCTGAACATTTCTTTTATCTTCTGCTTTCGGATGCGGATGAGCTTGCAGGATATATGTATTTTATTTTGATGGATAGAGGGGAACTGGCAAGCATTTCAAAGCTGGATGCGGTGCATCTCGACAGGCTCTGCAAGGAAAATGATGAAATAATCGGGAACCTGCGGTCTATCGGTGTGGCGGAGCCTTTTAGAGGCAAGGGTCTTTCTATGGAACTCATCGAGTTCTCTCTATCACAGCTGGCTTCTCTTGGGGCTACCGTGGCAGTCGGACTATGCTGGAAGCATGGCATGGTGGTTCCGATGCGAGAGACGATGCTTTTATGCGGACTTCAGTATTTAACAGATGCGCACCGCGTTTGGTACGACGTTGAAGATTTGGAGTGTCCCTATTGCAGCGGTCGCTGCCAATGTGACGCGGAAGTTTACTACAAGCGATTGGAGGTTGAGCGATGAAACTGAAACTATTACCGAAATTTATTTTTTCCCTTGCAATATTGGGGGTGGTGCTTACTGTTGCCATAAGCTTTTTCAGCTATCAAAATTCAAAAGCATATTTGGAGGATATGTATGCCTCCAAAGTATTAAATGGCAGCCGCAGCATTGCGGATATGTTGGACGCTGACGATGTGAGGATGATTCTTTCCGAAAACGGTGACCAAAGCGTCGCTTATGCAAAGGTGGTCAAGCTGCTGGAAACCCAGAAAAAGGACGGCGACATCACATATCTTTCCTTGACGGTGCCGGATGAGGATAGCGTTACTTTCTACATCGATGTTTGTTTGCCGGAGCTGGGGGACGACCCTGCAAGTCAAATTTCTTATGGCAGCGACATTCCTTATGTGGACGCGGCCGGTGACGAGAAAGATTTGGAAAACTATAAAATTACATGGGAGTATTATGCCACCGGCAAGGATTTGGAAGAGCCTCTGATTACGGACAACAGCTATGGCTATAATTACACGGCAGTTGCACCTGTTTTCGACGAGGAAGGAAATTCGATTGCGGAGATTCAATATATTCTGGATATGACAAAGGTGCGGGAGCACTTGAACAGCTTCCTGTTTACCATGCTTGCCATATCTTTGGCAATTATATTGATTGCCATTTTGGCTTATATGCTGTTTGTACGAAATGTTGTTACCAAACCGATTGGCAGGCTTGCTGCATTCACAAAGGGAATCACCGATAGCGGGGAATTTGAAAATCAGCACATTGAGATTCAGACCGGCGACGAGATCGAAGACCTTGGAAATTCCTTTAATTTCATGCTCAAGGAACTCGAAAATTACATCGAAAATCTCTCACGTGTCACGGCGGAAAAAGAGCGTATCGGTGCGGAGCTTGATATTGCGGCGCACATCCAGGCAAGCATGCTTCCATGCATCTTCCCTGCTTTCCCGGAACGCGAGGAATTCGAAGTCTTTGCTTCTATGACACCTGCAAAGGAGGTTGGAGGAGACTTCTATGACTTCTTCATGGTAGATGAAACCCACCTTGCTATCGTCGTAGCGGATGTCTCTGGCAAGGGTGTCCCGGCAGCCTTGTTTATGGTTATCGGTAAAACGCTGATCAAAGACCACACTCTGCCTGGGCGCGATTTGGGAGAGGTATTTAGCCGCGTGAACGAGCTGCTGTGCGAATCAAACAGTGAGGGGCTCTTTATTACGGCCTTTGAGGGAGTTCTTGACCTTGTCAGCGGCGAGTTTACATTTGTAAATGCCGGACACGAGCAGCCTTTCATCTGTCGCAAGGGAGAGGACGCTTACAAAGCATATAAGATCCGCTCGGGATTTGTCCTTGCAGGTATGGAGGGAATGCGCTACACGGCCGGAAGTATCACTCTTTCCCAGGGAGATAAGATATTCCAATATACGGACGGCGTTACCGAAGCGACAGATGCCACCAATAAATTATACGGAATGGATAGACTTGAGAAAGTCCTGAGCCGCCATATAGATTTATCTCCGACCGAGCTTTTGCCAGTGGTAAAAGAGGATATCGACGCTTTTGTAGGCGATGCGCCTCAATTTGACGATATCACGATGCTTTGTTTGGAATTCAAGAAGAAGATTAACGGATAAGGGGGAAATGAATATGAAGGAACTATCTTTGGATGCGGTTGTTGAAAATATTGATACTGTGACGAATTTTGTCAACGAGCAGCTGGAGCAATATGACTGCCCCTCGAAGGCTCAAATACAGATCGACATTGCCATCGACGAACTGTTTAGCAATATTGCCCGATATGCCTATAATCCGGATGTGGGTCCTGCGACCGTGCGGGTCGAAGTTTTGGAAGATCCTCTTTCCGTGGTAATTACCTTTATTGACCACGGCATGCCTTATGACCCTCTATCCACGGAAGACCCGGACTTAACCTTGTCGGCAGAGGAAAGGCAAATAGGCGGGCTTGGTATCTATATGGTCAAAAAGAGCATGGACGAGATTGCTTATGAATATAAGGATGGTCAAAATATCCTGCGCATAAAAAAACGCTTTCAGGGCGAAAGCTAAAGGATTCTCCTTACTTCGGGGCAATCAATTATTACGACGGGACAGACCTTTCGGATTCGCTGATTCTGATAGACCATTTTCAGACCTATCAGCAGACCTCAGAGCGCAGCTGCGGCGCGCAGACTTGTACTTTACAGTATAGCCAAGGTCTTCGATTGCTTTGATATCGTCGGCATCTACCGTAAAAGAAAAAATGTCAGTATTGGCAGATGATATACTCCTGTTGCCTCCATGACAATCTTTATTTCACTATCCAACTTACTCAACATACTATCCAGAGATGTCAGTTCTGCTTCTACATGCTGCACCTCAAATGGGGTACACACAAATTAAGCGTTTGCAACGCTTAGAGGTATTTTTTATTTAAATGACTGTCAAACTCCCGCGACAGCCCCTCATGATTTAATTTTTCGGGCTCTGCCCGCTGCTTGTGCGTCGGGCGCACGTCAGGTCAGGCTCCGCAGGAATATTCATGCTTTACAGTGCTCCGCTGCACTACTGCTTGACCGAAACGTATTAATTCATTAGAATATTAAATAGAAAGGAAGAATTCTAAAGGGAGAGAATTACAACGAGTGAGAATATAAGTGAGAATATAATGGAAGAAAATATTTTAAATAAGGACGACAAGGACGTAAAAAATATCAAAGGAACGCTCTTCAGGTGGACTGACGAATCAGCGTCATGGTACGAGGCGGCATCTGAATATACCGGATATCATGACCGACTGACGGAAATCATCGCCCCGCATTTGAATGATTCATATACATGCTGCGAGCTCGCGTGCGGCACGGGTACTCTCGCCCGCCATCTGGCACCGTATGTAAAGTCATACACTGCAAACGATATAGACTACCACGCTACTGACCATCTGACTGAAATGATAGCCGACGGCAGTCACCCTAATATTGATATAATCCAGGGCGACTGGCACGAGGTTTTTGCAGGCAAAAAATTCAACGCGGCTGTTTTCAGCTTTTTTGGAGCTGTCGAGCAGGACTGGAATAATCTTACAAAGCTGGTAGGTGACAGAGTCGTCGTAATATCACCTAGGACACGTACCGGAAAAATGAAGCTTGCTGCTGACAGAGCTGCTGCTCAAAACGATGCTGACGCTGCCCAGACTCATGTCTACCCCGGCACTTCCGATGTCTCAGGCGAATCCGTTGACAGTTCTGCAAAGCCGCAGCGCATCATACGCGGCAAGGTCCGTTCATTTGAAACAGGTCCGTCTATTGCAGAATTCCTTGATAAAAACGGGATAAGCTATGTGAGGAACGACGTAGACCTTGAGTTTGGTCAGCCATTCGACAATCTCTCACAGGCGCGCGACTACACTCGCTACTACTACAAGCTCGACGAGCGCGACATAGACGTATTTCTAGAGGAAAAGCTCGTCCGTATCGAGGATGGCCGCTGGTATTTTCCTAAGGTAAAAGAGCTTTCTGTAATAATCATAGATATGACAACTGTTAAGTAAAATATTGGAAAATTAAGACAAAACAAAATATCGGATATTCCACATAAAAAGCGGGGCAGATATCCCATGAATGATGATCCATTCATGATGATATCGTCCCGTTCATTTAATTTTCGTAAAATAAAAAAATTTTACTTTCTCAAAATAAATATCGTAGAAAGTATGAACGCAAAGCCGACCAGATCTGCCGGCGAAAAGCTCGAACCGAGCCATACGGCAGAAAGCACTGCTGCAGTGAGCGGCTCCATGCATCCGTAGACTGATGCTTTTACCGGTCCGACTTGATTTATGCCGCGCAGGAAAAGTATGAATGCTCCCACCGTTCCTACTGCGGTTATTATTATCAGAAGTATCACAGCCTCAGTATCCATATTATCAGGTACGATCCAGATCTTTGATATGAATGCCATCATGATGCCTCCGACGATCATTCCCCATCCGGTAATGCGGATACTTCCCCATCGATCTACCGGAGCTCTCGAAAGCAGCGTATAACACACAGCTCCGACAGCCGCTATCAGTCCCCAGAAAAGACCTCTTGATGTAAGCACCATATTTCCGGGCTTTCCGCCCGTAGCTATGAGCCATACGCCGATAAGCGCAAATATTATGGAAATGACCTGACGTAATGTCGGCAGAGTGCGCGACGTCGCGCATACAAAAACAGCTATCATAACGACAGAAAGATTCTGAAGCACTGTAGCCGTTCCTGAATTTGTGTATTTTATGGCATTTAGATACGCAAGCTGGCAGAACGCCAGACCCGCTACCGCAAAAAGTATTATCATCAGGCAGCTTTGGCGTTCGCGTACCGGTGCAGTAAACTCCTTCAGGCTGAACACGCCCTCGCGTTTTGTCTGCTTTACAGCATCGATCACAAGTACCAGAAGTCCGGCGCAAAGCATACGGACAGCAGTTACCCACGTTGCATCTATCGCTATATGCTGAAAGAGCGCCTGACTGCACGTTCCTGAAAAGCCCCAGCACGTTGCACCCAATATACAGCACAGCGTGCCTGCATTTATACCTGCGCTCTTACAGGTCGAGTCCGTTCTCTTCAATTGCTTTTCTGAGCTCTTCAAGGAAACCGCTTATAGATTCCCATTCTTCAACTGACTCTACAGGTGTGAGAGTATCTTCGTCCGGCTTGTCAGGGTCGAAGGAAACTACGAACATGTTCTTCTTTCCCTCTTCATTTCTTGATCCGTCAGTATAAACGAGATAGTGCTTGCCTGTGTCCTCATTCATAAACTGGCTTATTATCTGACATTCTGCTGCTATACGGTCCTCGCCGTAAACTCCCATTGTACTTCCGTCGTACTTCATTGCATGCATCCTCCTGAGATATTCATTACAAAAATTTTGAATAAAAAGAAAAAAGACGCCTGAACATTGTCCAGACGTCGTCACAATCACCTTAGAGTGCTCTTGTTACCTTATTAGACTTGATGCAGCGTGTGCAGACGTTGATCTTTCTAACAGTACCGTTTTCGTTTACTCTTACAGTCTGAATGTTCGGATTCCACTTTCTTCTTGTATGGATGTTTGAGTGGCTTACTGTGTTGCCGGAAACCTGGCCCTTGCCACAGATTTCACATTTCTTTGACATTTGGAAACACCTCCTTCTTTTCATTCACGAACGTCTGATATTATATCATATATATTTACCGTTGCAAACATATTTTTTCCTTAAATTACGATTTTTTTGTATTTTTTTAATCAGCTCCTTCTGCATTTTCATGCAGCAGCCTTTTTTCATAATTATTACTTGCTCATATATATTACAAGTCATAAATCATTCTAAAACACAACTATTTCAAACAACACGAAACAAGCAATACTACCGCCACCGTAATAACAACTCCGAGCAGCAGAAATTTCAACTGCTCACATGTCTGACCGCGCGGGCGGCCGAGCCTAGCCCTGCATATATCGTACATATCGCCGCGGTAAAGCTCTCTGTCCATGCCGCTGCAGCCGCACCCTCTATTGTGATCGTACATAATAAAAAACACCCCCGTTTTTTCATATTGCATGATTCACAATATGAAAATATCCTCGAGGGTGTTACATTTTTAATGATGTTTGTTTTAAGTCACCTTATTCAGCAGACTCTTCCTTTTCTCTGAGACGTTCCAGAACTGCCGTGTAACCGTCCGCGCCGAACTGAAGCGTTCTGTTTATACGGCTTATAGTCGCCGTGCTCGCTCCTGTACTTTCCTCTATCTCACTGTATGTCTTCTTCTGTATCAGAAGCTTTGCGACCTCAAAACGCTGTGACATCGCCTTTATCTCTTTAACCGTGCACAGATCCTCAAAGAACTTGTAGCATTCTTCCTGAGTCTCGAGCGTCAGCATAGCATCAAAAAGATCGTCAGCTGCCTTGCTCTTTAATCTGTTTTCGTAACCCATAATGTCCTCCGTATTTTTCTTCTTTTTTACCGCTGCAAACCGCGCGTTAGATGTATAACACTTGAAAACTTTTCAGTAATGCAGTAAGAAAGTGCTTTCACGCTTTTTCACTGTTAAGCACTATAGTATTATACTATAAAATTACGGGGTAAACAACTACAATGTTACTAAATATATTTTCATTTTACATGATCTGTTAGCTTTCCGCCCGTAGCCATTCAGACTACAACACGTTGATGTCGCGCACGACCACTTGAACGCTGCTCCTGCCGTTCCAGACGTTCTCGTCTATCTCACCCGCTATCTCGACCACAGAGCCTGCATCGACATCTTCAAGTCCCTCTGCGTTACTGTCAAAGCATACAGCGTCAAACATCCTTCCGCCTGCGCTCATGCAGCTGAACTTTCTGTACTGTCCTTCCGAACCCATAATTCTTACATTTTTTACAGTAATATCCTTTATCATAAATACAGGTCTCGGGTTGCCCTCGCCGAACGGCTCCATCCTGCGCACGTCCCGTGCAAGCTCGAGCGTGACCTCATCACCGGTTATGACCGCGTCAGGCACAAGCACATACTTTAACAGCTCAGGCTTTTGATCAAGCATAACTCTGACATCCTCATTAAGCCCTTTGCGTAAATATTCGATATGCTCTGCCTTCATCGAAAATCCACACGCCCCCGCGTGTCCTCCGAAACGAAGGAAAAGGTCACTATATTTGCTGAGCAGCGCGTGCAGGTCTATCCCCGGCACGCTCCTTCCCGTTCCCTTTACCATCCCGTCGCCTGAATCTGTAACTATTACTACAGGTCTGTAATATTTTTCTTTTATCTTTCCGGCAACTATTCCTGTAACGCCCTCATGCGCGTCACCCGCGTAATACAATATAAAATAAGGAATACCATCTGCAGCGTCACCGCTGTAGCACTCGCAGCTCCCGCCGTCTGAAGCGACGGCAGCTCCATCCGCAGCCTGCGTCTCTATCCACTTAACCGCTTCATCATATATCGCGTCCTGCGTACTCCTTCTGAGTGTATTAAGCTCCTTCATCGCCGCGGCAAGCTCAGTATCCTTTTTAATATCAGAGCCCGTCAGCAGCTCAACGCCCATATCTGCCCTTTTCATACGCCCGCACGAATTTATATACGGCACTATGCCAAATGCTATATTATATGAACCGACAGCCTCAGCCTTTATGCCGGCTGCATCAAGCAAACAGCTCAGTCCCGGCCGCTCGTTGCGGCGTATGCGGTCCATGCCGTATTTTACAAGTGTCCTGTTTTCGTCTACGAGCGGGACTATATCACCTACAGTCGCTATTCCTACTATATCAAGCAGACTATTCAGCTTTTTCCTGTCGATTCCCGTTTTTCTCGTTACAGCCTGCGCCAATTTGAACGCCACACCGCAGCCGCACAGGAAGCTGAACGGGTAATCGTCATCAGCCTGCTTCGGGTTCAGCATCAGGCAGTCGGGAGACTGCGCCTCCACGTTATGGTGGTCTGTGACTATTACAGTCATTCCCTTTTCCTTTATGTATGCGACCTCATCAAACGCTACACAGCCGTTATCAACTGTTATGACTAGCTCCGTGCCACGCTCAGCTATCCTGTCTATTGCACCGCGGTTCAGGCCGTATCCCTCTTCAAATCTTGAAGGAATGTAATACCACGCATCAGCGCCAAGCTCGCCGAGCAGCGTCATCATAAGAGTTACCGAGGTCACGCCGTCAGCGTCATAATCACCGTAAATGCATATCCTGCGCCCACCGCGCGCGTATTCTATTATCATATCAGATGCTTCATCCATACCTTTCATGAGGAACGGATCGTACGTTCTTTTCGGTATCGGTGACATGTATTCGTTTATGTCATTTGGCTCCGTTATTCCCCGGTTTGCCAGTATTTTCAGTATCGCAGGCGATACTGCTGTGTTATTTGTTCCGGTCATTATTTTTCCTTTATTTTTCATATATGAATATTCCATACTCTTCAACCTCTGCTCAGCTACTGCGCCGGGCGCAGGCAGGTATTTAATAGTCATTTATTTGAGCTGTCACGTAAAAAGCGACGCGTATATCTGATGCGCGCCGCTTTATTTAAAATTTTATTTCAGATATCTTAAAGATAAGAATTTGGGCTTACTGTAGAGCCGTTGACTCTTACCTCGAAATGGCAGTGATTTCCTGTTGACTGACCTGTACTGCCTACCTTTGCTATAGTCTGTCCGCGGCTGACAGTCTGACCGGCAGACGCTACAAGCGAGCTGCAGTGACCGTATAACGTCACGATGCCGCCACCGTGGTCTACCATTATGCAGTTTCCGTAACCGCCCTTTGTACCTGCAAATATTACAGTTCCGTCGCTTGCCGCTACTATGGAAGTTCCTCTCGGAGCCGGTATATCAAGACCGGAATGGAATTTTTTGGTATTGAGTATAGGATGCGTTCTATATCCGTAAGGCGAGCTTATCGTAGTATAGCCCGGAACAGGCCATGCCATAATGCCGCCTCCGTATGTAGACGTAGTGCTTGAGCTTATCTGCTGCGCAGCCTGCTGTCTCTGCAGCTCAGCTGTCAGCTCGTTCGCTTCATCGTTAAGCTCGTCTATCTGAGCTGAAAGAGCGTCATTGTCTGCAGCGACCTTTGCCTGAAGCTCTTCTACGCTGCTCTTCTGCTGCTCAAGCTCACTCTGCTTTGCTTTCTGCTGCTGCTGCTCGTCCTCGAGCTGCGCCTTGAGTGATTCCAGTGTCTTTTTCTGATTGTCTATCTCAGTGTACTGATCCTTTATCTTTTTGAGGATATCCATATCGTTGTCGTATATCCTCTGTACCATGTCTACATTAGTAAGGAAATCAGAAATGCTTGCTGAGCCCAGCAGTATCTCGAGCATCCCTGTCCCGCCGTTCATATACATTACTCTGAGACGCTGGTTCAGGTCGTCGTTCTGCTGATTCATCTTTACCTCAGTGTCCTGCAGCTTCTGCCGTGCAGCAGATATCTCAGCCTTCTTAGCGTCTATATTCTGACCTATCTGAGCGATATCGCCCTCTATGGTCGCTATCTGGTCGTTAAGCTCGCTGAGCTGAGCTACAAGCTGGTTTGCCTTCTGCTTGCCCTCTTTTAACTGGCTCTGAGCGCTGCTTATCTGGCCTTTTACATCCTTGAGCTTTGACGATGTGCTTGCGCCGGCTGTGATTGTAAACATGCTTATCGAAAGCGCGAATGCCAGCACGCACGCTATCGTTCTTTTATATCTGTTCATCTGTTATCATGCCTCCGGTGTTCTACTACATGTGATATTACGGATATTACGTATTGCCAAACGATGTTCTTCATTACTTGTCAATGAATCTTCTCGATCACGTATCCAGGAATCTTCTCATTGAGATCATGCTTCCCATGGCTCCTATGCTCATTCCGAGCGCCAGGAATATGATTATGAGATTTTCCGTCATAAACGCTACAGGAACGAGTCCAGTAGAGAACATTACGAGCATCTGCTCACTGATATTCACAGTAACGAGCGAATACAGACCGCAGATAACGCCCGAAGATATGAGTGCTGCAAGTATACCGATTATCATGCCCTCTATGAGGAACGGTCCTCTGATGAACCAGTTAGTCGCGCCTACATACTTCATGATGCTTATCTCTCGTCCGCGCGCGAGCACCGTGAGCTTTACTGTATTTGATACAACTATTATAGATACGAATATCAGAAACACGATTATTACGAGAGCTCCGATCTGTATGCTGTTTGTTATCCTGAGTATCTTATTTATCTCCGACTGATTGTACTTGACCTTTTCTATTCCATCGAAGTTGCTGACGTAGTCAACGAGCTGCTGTGAATCCTCTATATTTTTCAGAGTTATACGCACCGAACGCGGCAGCGGATTTTCCTGAAGTCCGTCGAGCAGATAACCGTTGTCGCCCCAGCGGTCCTTCATTTCATTCATTGCATCGTCCTTGTCAAGGAATTCGACGGTATCAACGTAATCAAGATTCTTTACAGAGTCCATGACCGTATTTATCTGGTCATCAGTCGCATCGTCAAGCATGTACACCTCTACCATGTCGAACTGGTCTTTTGCGCTCTCTGTCAGCAGATTTACATTTACTACCAGTATAAAGAACATACCGAGTATCAGCAGCATCGCAGTTATCGAAAACAGTGACGTGAACGTCATAGTCTTGTTTCTGTTTACCTGCACGAGAGCCTGCTTAAGCGAATAAAAGAAAGATTTTATCAAAAGATATCACCTCTTTCATCGTTTGCATGCTCCTCAAGCTCGGCTATCTGAGCCATCATTTCCTCTGTGGATA
>CAVGAH010000051.1:0-14411 GCA_963627215.1 bacterium
CCCATCCAGTTTTCACTCTCTCCGCTGTAAGAAGCCATGCTGCCGTTAAAAGCGTCCATGCAAAGAGCTTCAAATATCCTGCGGTACATGCCCTTGCCGCTGTCATCGCCATCATTTGCGCCCTTAAATTAATACAATATTGAGCTATAAATTTTGTACAGAAATAAATACAATAAATCACAAACAACAGCAGCCGTCACCGGCTGAGCACTCGCGCGGTGTACGCGCGTCTTTACGACGTGTCAATAACGCCATTCATATGTTATAATGACCTTAAAGGAGGAACGATCACCATGGGAAGATTCTTAAATCCTAACAACAGCGCATTTCAGGCGTCTGTTAACTCTAAAATATATGTTGATAAGAGCGGTATCATAAATTATACGAACGGTCTCATAGGTACGATGCAGGCTTTCATCTGCAACAGCCGCCCGCGCCGCTTCGGAAAATCTATAACTGCCAATATGCTTACAGCCTATTACAGTAAGGGCTGCGATTCCGAAGAAATGTTTTCCGTGCTTGACGTCAGCCGGGCTGACGATTTTAAGAAGCATCTTAATAAATACGATGTTATTCATTTTGATGTACAATGGTTCATCAAGCCCGGTGTCGATATAAATAATATAGTATCGATCATCCAGAAAGCGGTATTGGATGAATTACAGGAAGCGTATCCCGAAATAATAAACGATTCCGTTGTCAGCCTTGCTGACGCGCTTTCCAACATTAATGAAAAAACGGGAAATAAATTTGTTGTCATAATCGACGAATGGGATGTCCTTATCCGCGACGAGGCTCACAACAAGACTGTCCAGGATGAATATATCAACTTTCTGCGCGGTATGTTCAAAGGCACTGAACCCACAAAATACATCGCACTTGCATATCTTACGGGGATACTTCCGATAAAGCGTCTCAAGACACAGTCGGCTCTCAATAACTTTGACGAATACACGATGCTCGACGCAGGCGAGATCGCTACGTATATTGGATTTACAGAAGATGAAGTCATGCAGCTGTGCGAGAAATATAACAGGGATTTCAATGCAGTAAAGCGCTGGTATGACGGTTATCTGCTGAACGAACAGCACATCTATAACCCGAAAGCTGTCGTAAGCGTCATGACACGCGGCACTTTTCAGAGTTACTGGTCGCAGACAGGTACGTTCGAGTCGATCCGACCGTTCATCGACATGGATTTCGACGGGCTTAAAACTGATATAATATCTATGCTTTCTGGCAGTAAAACCGAAGTAGACACTCATTTTTTCCAAAATGATATGATAACGTTTGAATGCAAGGATGATGTCCTCACACTGCTCATACACCTTGGTTATCTCGCATATGATCAGGAAGAACAGATGGCCTTCATACCAAATGAAGAGGTACGCCAGGAGTTCATATCTGCTACAAAGTATAATAAATGGAACGAGCTTGATGAATTTGAAATGCAGTCAGACGCGCTTCTGAGAGCCACGCTCGACCTTGACGCAGACGCCGTTGCTTCCGGCATAGAAAAAATACACTCTGAATATACTTCAGTTATTAAATATAACGACGAAAATTCACTTAGCAGCGTTCTGGCGCTGGCTTACCTGAGCTCTATGAAATGGTATTTCAGACCGGTACGCGAGCTGCCGACCGGCAGAGGCTTCGCCGATTTCGTTTTCATACCAAAGCCGCGCTACGCCGCAGACTACCCTGCACTCGTCGTCGAGCTGAAATGGAACGAAAAAGCGTCTACCGCCATGCAGCAGATAAAAGAGCGCCGCTACACCGATGCTCTCCATCAGTACACCGGCAACATCCTTCTCGTCGGCATAAATTACGACAAAACAAATAAAACGCATACATGTGCCATAGAACAGATACAAAAAGAATCATAAAAATACTCATAAAAAATGCCGCTCTGACCCGCAATACATCAGAGCGGCATTTTAAACATCTTTCCTTTTGAAACATTTCTATTTAATATATCTCCTAATATATATCTTAACATTGTATTTTTTACAGTACAATATTTAATCTTGCATTTCTTCAAAATAAAAAAACAAACGGGCTGCGGCTTCGATCATGGTGTTTGCTATTTATGACAAATACCTTCACGAGGCTTGCGCCCGTTCGTTTTGTAGTAAAATAATTTTAATTTTCGTCACCGTTTCAGGCAGCCCCGGAAACATCACGAGGTCACCATTCAAAGGTGATATATCTGCTTTCCTGCGAGGCGTCTATATACCGCACTTTACGTTTTTTCAATATTATTGACTGAATACAGCAATAATTTTTGTACTTCTCTGTTAACAGCAGCAGCACATATCTCCGTCACAGCAGGCGTTGATACACATGTTCATCATGCAGAGCTGCGCGCAGAAGCTTCCCATGCCCTGCGTGTTTGACCCGTAAGGGCGCTGCATGTTGCTGTAGTTGTAAGCGCCGCCTGAGAGATTGTTTACGAGCGCGCTGTAATACATGTTGCCCGGCTCCATCGAAGCCGCCGTGCGCGCCTGCTCCTGCGCTACGTAGTTGTTGCCTATGCCTGAGTTGGCTATGGCGCTTAGATAATACCACTGCGCGTTTCTGTTTTTTATCTGAGCAAGTACATTGAGCGCCTGTCTGAAGCTTCCGCTGTTTATATAGTTTACTGCGGCCTGGTAATACGCAGCCTCAGGGCCTCCGGTCTGTCCCGCGCCGTAGCCGAAGCCGCCACCTGTTGCTCCATATCCGCCTGCTCCGGCGCCAGCAGCGCCTCCGCCGTTATAAGTGCCATAGCCGCTCGTTCCCGCACCCGTACCGTAACCGCCTGTTCTGTAGCCGCCTGCGGCTCCTCCGTTCTTGCGCTGGTCCATTATTGTCTCATAGGCTTCCTGAACTATTTTAAACATGTCCTCCGCTGCCTGATTACCGGGGTTCTTGTCCGGATGGTACTTGCGGCACAAGTTTCTGTACGCTTTTTTTACTTCGTCGTCTGACGCGTTCGGTGTTACGCCGAGTATCTGATAGGGGTCTGTCATTTCCTGTTTTTATTCCTTTACATTTTATATTTACAATATTTATATACACTGACCATGACCGCGCGAGCGGTCGTCATCGCTGCCCGACATTGGATTTTATCGCTGCGCGCTTTACGGCAGCTCCTTCTTTTTGCAGTCACCGCAACCGCTTTCTTCGCCCGCCTCCGCGCGGCGCTTCATCTGTATGATCTCAAAGCTGCGCCATACACCGGAGTATATCACATTCCTGAGCATCTCCATGTTTTCATCGACAGGGAGCATCTCAAACGCCGCCGCGCTTTCCGATATCATCATCCGCAGCGCGCGCTCCGCTCTTTCATCGAAATCCTCTTCATGGCAGATATTTATGAATGGATTATAGCACTTCTTTTCCTCATCTTCAAACACATCGTCGTAAGCGTCAAGCAGATAGATATACTTTCCCATGAAAAATCCCATTTTTCGAAGCTGCGGCGCCCACACGTCGTCCTTATAAGCGAAAAGCTCTGCCATTATCCGACCAAAGCAGCCCGATATCTCGTCAAGATCCTCGCAGCCCGCAGCCTCAAGCTCGCTCTGCCGCGCAAGCTCCTTTCTGAATGCCTCAGCCTTGTCTGGCCGCCGGGCGGCCGTCTTTTTTACTTTTCGTTCTATTAATTTCGCATATATCAGACGAGTAAATTTCCTTTCGTCCTTCCAGTCGTCCATGCATTTGTAATACGTCAGCAGCAGATTCATCGCCGCCGCGTACTCAGTAAACTCATTCATGCGCCGACCGCGCTTTTTGAACGGGTGCGCTATGCACCTGAACGTCTCCTCGCGAGTCTCTGTGTCATAAAGCCCGCTCAGCAGCACGACAAGAAACGTCATATCATAACCGAGCGTCATCCGCCCCAGGTTGCCGTAATCACTCTTGAGCTGACAGCACAATCCGCAGTAATACGAGCGGAACCTGTAAAAATCCTTAAACCGTATCTCCGGCTTATTAATAGTAATATATCCAAACATGTATACATTGTACCATGTTTTCAGACCGAATATTATTAATTTTAAATAAATTCCCGTCCCCCGTCCTCATTTACTGATATCGTTGCGTACAATGGAATTTATTCTAAAATTTGTTATATAACAAAAACCAGCCCCGCGTCCAACGCGTGGTTTTCTTTATACAAAAAGGTGCCGCTGAATGAACGGCACCTTTAATAAAAATCTGATTTTAACGTTTTTTAATTTATGCTTACGACCTTATAGCCTGCTTTTTCTACTGCAAGGCGGAGCTTTTCATCATCTACCGGCTCTGACATCCGGATATGAGCCTGTTTTTTGTGAAGGCTTACCTTCGCTTTTACGCTGTCTATTCCATTGAGGGCGTTTTCTACTCTTGCGCTGCAGTTGCTGCATGTCATGCCGTCTATTATCATGTCTTTTTCTACTACGACTTTATCGAGCTTTTTCTTTTCCGGTTTTACAAGGCCTGCATCGCCTCCGCAGCATACAGCATCGCCTTTAAAATGCTTCATTGACTTTTTGAGTGCTATTATAAGAATTACTACGATAATGCCTCCGATGATTATATTTATCATTTTCTGTCACCTCTTTAAAATTAAATTATTTTTGCCGACTCCAAGAGCGCCGGCGCTCGTATTTTTCAGTCAGTTAATCTTGGCTAACTTTATTCATGCATCATTATACATCCGAATTTTTTGTTGTCAATAAATTTTTAAGCATAGTAAAAAGGCTGTATATAAGGCTGTATATAATGTTGCTTTTCAGCTGCACGGAGCTGTCTGAAATTTAGTGAGTTATTTTTGGCTAACTTTTTTCATTAAATCTATTGACACAGGCATTTTTTCGATGTATCATTCGCATTAGTTAGTTAATACTAACCATTGGCTGGCTGAATCTTAAACGAAAGGATATACAGGTCGAATCATGTTTGAAAAGCGTCTGATAGAACAGGCAGCCCCGACTCTTGCCGGGATAAAACCTGCAAGTCTTTTCCCTTACTGCGCGGACAGTCTTGAAAATGCCTTTAATGAAATAGAAGAATGGGACAGAAAGCTCTCGGTTTCGGGCATTAAGATCACGACGCTGTGCAGCTGTGCGGAAAAGGGCAGAGTTCTGGTATATGTTTACCGGATAAGCGCTCTGAAAAAGCTCCTGTCTGATGACGCTGCCGAAGAGTTCCTTGCTAAATGCGGGTATGATACTTCAAATCAGAACGTTGACAATATGCTTAAGCAGCTTTCACTGCGTATCGGATGTGTTTCCGGCATGCCGCACGAAATAGGGGTATTTTTGGGATATCCGCTTGAGGATGTAGAGGGTTTTATCAAAAATAACGGAAAAAATCACAGTTTTTGCGGATACTGGAAAGCTTACGGCGATCCCAATGCAGCAATGCGCCGCTACACGCAGCTGAAAAAATGCAATGATATCTACCGCAGGCTGTACAACAGCGGGCGTTCTGTTATGGAGCTTGCAATAACGGCGTGATATACATACATTATCGACCTTGAATATGAAAGGAGTTTTTACAATGAAAGACGTTGCAATAGTTTTCTGGAGTGGTACAGGAAATACCGAAAAAATGGCTGAGCTCGTTGCTGAGGGTGTAAAAAACGCAGGCGGTGAGCCTCATATGTATCAGCCTCCACAGTTCACTGCTGAGGAAGCTGACAAATATACTGCTATCGCATTCGGCTGTCCGGCTATGGGCGATGAGGTGCTTGAGGAAGAGGAATTTGAGCCTATGTACAACAGCATCAGACCTCTTCTCAGCGACAAGAATGCAGGTCTCTTCGGTTCATACGGCTGGGGCGACGGCGAATGGATGCGCCAGTGGAAGGATGACTGCGAATCTGCAGGATGCCAGCTTGCTTGCGAGCCTGTAATGGCTAATTATGAGCCTGATGATGATGCTTCTGCTGCATGCAGGGCTCTCGGCGAAGCGCTTGTAAATATTCAGGCTTAATATTGTTTTGAGCACATTTGAAATATCTCACTTTTAATTTTTAAAACATATAGCAAACACATAATATCGGGTTAATTGAAAACGAGATAAAACGATATTTAAACGGGAGCACCGGCAGCGGTGCTCCCGTTTTCTGTTGTTTTTTGACTACTTTTTGACTACTTTTTGAAGGATACAAAAACGGACCGAGGCTGATGCTCCGATCCGTTTGTTATTTTCTTAAATTTTCAATTACTTGTGAAGCGGGTGCTTGTCGCATAATTCCTTTACGATAGCGCGTGCCTTGTCGTGGGCTGCTTCGTCTTCAGGATTATCAAGAACGAGCGATATAGCTTCTACTGTCTGAAGAACGTCTTCTTCCTTGAAGCCTCTTGAAGTCATGGCAGGTGTGCCGAGTCTGAGTCCGCTTGTTACGAACGGGCTCTGAGGGTCATTAGGGATAGTGTTCTTATTTGTAGTGATGTTTGCATCATCGAGGAGCTTTTCAGCCTGCTTGCCTGTAAGACCCTTGTTTACGAGCTTTACGAGTACGAGGTGATTGTCTGTGCCGCCTGATACGAGTTCAAAACCATGCTCTGTAAGGCCCTGAGCGAGCGCCTGAGCGTTTTTTATCACCTGCTGAGCATATTCCTTGAATTCAGGCTGAGCAGCCTCATGGAAGCATACAGCCTTTGCTGCGATGATGTGCATGAGAGGACCGCCCTGTGTGCCAGGGAATATAGCCTTGTCTATAGCCTTCGCAAACTCTTCCTTGCACAGGATAGCGCCGCCTCTTGGTCCGCGCAGTGTCTTGTGGGTAGTAGTAGTTACGATGTGAGCATGCTCTACAGGGTTTGGGTGGCAGCCTGCAGCTACGAGACCTGCGATATGAGCCATATCTACCATAAGGATAGCGCCTGCTTCGTCTGCTATCTCTCTGAACTTGTCTGTTTCGATAGTTCTTGGATAAGCACTTGCACCTGCTACGATGAGCTTTGGCTTGTGCTTGAGCGCGAGTTCGCGCACGTTGTCGAAATCTATTCTTTCTGTTTCAGGGTTCAGACCATATGAAACGAAGTTATATGACTTTCCTGAGAAGTTTACCGGTGAACCATGAGTGAGGTGTCCGCCGTTTGAGAGGTCCATACCGAGAACTGTATCGCCGTAGTTAAGTACTGCCTGGTAAACGGCTGTGTTTGCGTTTGCTCCGCTGTGAGGCTGAACGTTTGCGTGCTCAGCGCCGAAGAGAGCCTTGAGGCGTTCGATAGCGAGTGTTTCTACTTCGTCTACGAATTCGCAGCCGCCGTAGTATCTCTTGCCAGGATAGCCCTCTGCGTATTTGTTTGTAAGAGCGCTTCCTGCTGCTTCCATAACTGCTCTGCTTACGAAGTTTTCAGAAGCGATCATTTCGATCTTTGTTTCCTGTCTGTTCATTTCACGCTTTATAGAAGCGCTGATTTCAGGATCATCTTTGTCAAGATATTCAAAATACATTGTTTTCCCCTTTACGCAATAATTTTTGTGTTGGTCTATTTTACCACAGCATCGGCGGTAATAAAAGCACAAAAGCGAACTTGTGCTTTATGCTGTAAATAAATACATTTTTGTTTTAATACAATTTTGCGGGCGCGCCGGCGCGCGGAGCTGTGGGTATTTATTTGTTGATCATTTTAATAATTTATTTATTATTTTCTGAATCATCGGATTCAGCAGCAAGTCCACAGAGCTTCAGCATCGGCTTCAGGAACAGGAAGCTGAAAAGGGCTACTGCTCTGCCTGTGAGGAGCACCGTAAGTACAGTGCCGAGACCTATTCCTATAAGATGACCTGCGAATAGCATGCCTACTGTGCATGATATGCATAGATTCAGGAGGTCGAAGCAGTTTTTTGTGAAGCCCATGCTTTTTTTGATGACTACCGCTATCTCGTGGACTATGCCGTCGCCGGGATTCGGTACGAGGTCTGTTCTTACGCTCATTATTATGCCTATACCTGTGAGTGATATGGCAACGGCGAGCATCAGGAGCTTTTCCCATATGTACGGGCCGCTTTCCGGAAGTATCATGTTAAACAGGTTCAGGAATCTCGTAAATGCAAGGCTAAGCGGGAGCTGCAGGACGAGATTGAGCGTTATGCGGCGCATCAGGATTGCCTGTATGACGACAAATATCGCGTATACGATGAATGTCATATTGCCGAAATTCAGGTGCCATATTTCTGATATAGAATACGGGACTGAGATTATCGGTGAGACTCCCATTCCTGTTTTTGTGTTCATCGTTATGCCGCATGCAAGTATTATCAGGCCTGCGGCGTATATAAGCAGACGGCATGCCATCTGTTTTTTTGTTATGCTTTTATTGTCGAGCTCTTTCATGACTCTTACCGCCTCGCTTTCGTTTTATTTTTGTTTGGTATGCTTGGTGTGGGCGCGCCGGGCGCGCGAGCTGTTGTCCAGATTTATTAATTTATTAATTTATTAATTTATTCGTTGCTTATTGCGCATATATGGGTCGCGCTTTATCGCAAATGCAAGCTGTGTCGCCATTACCGCCCATATTACGGGCTCGCAGATTATTACGCCCCAGTAGCCCATTACAGGGTTGAGCAGCGCTACGAATATTATCTTGCCGAGGCATTCAAGTATACTGGCTACGAGTGGGATGACCTTGCGGCCGAGACCCTGCAGCGTGTTTCTCAGATTGAATACTACACCTACTATAGGATAAAAAGGAACGTTCATCCTTATGTAAAGCGCGCCGTTGTTTATGACGTCAGGTTCTGTTGAGCCTGATATGAGTTTGATTATGACAGGCGCTGTCAGCCATATGAATATGGTTATGACTACTGCGTATCCGAGCGACAGGAGGTTTACTGTCTTTATGCCTTTTCTGATACGCTCGCGGTTTCCTGCGCCGTAGTTCTGGCTTACGAATGTCGAGAACGCGAGACCCAGTGTGTTTGGCGGCATCATGCAGAAATAGCTCAGCTTTCGGGCTGCTGTGTGACCCGCTATTATGAGCTTTCCGAGGCCGTTTACCGAATACTGGAGTATTACTGTTCCAAGTGAAACTATGCACATCATGAAGCCCATTGAGAAGCCCTGTCCTGCCAGCTCTTTGTATATCCATGCTTCCGACTTGAAATGTTCGCGGCCCGGTATGAGCATACGGCATCTTTTCAGCAGGAATATTATGCAGAGTACTGCCGATACGCCCTGTGATATGACTGTTGCGATGGCTGCACCCAGTATTCCGATGCCGACGTATTTTATGAATAATATGTCGAGGAATATATTCAGGACTGACGAGAATATGAGGAATACGAGCGGAGTTACGCTGTCTCCGACAGCTCTCAGCATGCCGGCGCACAGGTTGTAAACAAACATTACTCCTACGAACATCGTCACGAAGCTTATGTATGAATATGCTTCGTCTATGATATCAGTCGGCGTATCGAGCAGCTGCAGGAGCGGGTAAAGTCCAACGTGTGATATGAGCATTATGCCTGCTGTCAGGAATATTCCTATCACTATCGACCCTGCCACTGCCTGCTTCAGCCTTTCGTTATCGTTCATGCCGAAAAATCTGGCTGCTACTATAGACATGCCGTTGCCTACTCCGAGCGCAAACCCTACTAACAGCTCGTAAACGGCTGACGTTGCGCCTATGGCTGCCAGCGAATCATCGCCGAGGAAGTTTCCTACTATTACTGTATCTACTGTGTTGTAGAGCTGTTGGAAGAAGTTTGCCAGCATCAGCGGCAGCGCAAATATAAGCAGTGATCTTAATATATTGCCTTTTAAAAGATCGGCTTTTAAAAAATTCATACTGTTTATTATCCAATTCCGTGTTATTTATGTATAGATACGGTAAATTTTCCAGTTTGATGCTGAATTTAATAAACGGGCTGTCGATAAAGAATCGATCCAGCCCTTTTATTTTTGCCGTATTTATTGTTGTTTTTCAGTCCTTGTAGACTTTCTTGAACTCTGTGTAGCCTTCCTTTTCAAGCTTGAGTATCTGCTGCTTTACGTTCTTTTTCATCGGCTGGATGTTTACTGTCCTGCCTTCTGAGCGCAGCTGAGCGGCTTCTGCGAATACTGCCTTTTTCTTTTCAATGTCGGCGTTTTTGTCTACGAGTATCGCGATGTTGTCGCCGCCGACTTTAAGGCCGTCCTCAAGCTTGTCCCTGAGGATAGTGATTATGCGCTCAAAGCCGATAGAAAATCCGCTGGCGCTCACGTCCTGACCGCTGAACTTTCCTATCATCTTGTCGTAACGTCCGCCGCCTGCTACCGAGAAGCTGTACTCGTCGAGAGTTATCTCAAATATAGGGCCTGTGTAGTAGCCCATGCCGCGAACGAGTGTCGGGTCGAATATCGCTGAAACGTTTTCGCCCGTCATTTCCTGCGCGCATGTTATGATCTCAGCTATGTGAGCCGTTGCGTCCTCGCTGAGATACTGACGATCGATCCTGCTGCAGAATTCTTCGCATGATACTGCTTCTGTGTTGTCGTAGATGCTGAGATATTTCTTTACTACTTCTTCAGGATATCCATTTTCGAGCAGTTCTTTTTCGATGCCTTCAAGGCCTATCTTGTCGAACTTGTCGAGCGTTATGAGGACTGAAGGGACATCCTCTTCTGAGAAGCCTGCCTGGAGCGCTATCGCGAAAAGTATCTGTCTGTCGTTTATGTGTACAGTGAAGTCCTTTATGCCGGCTTCTGCGAAGATCTTTGTGAGCATGTCGGATGTCGCAGTTATAAGCTCTATCTCCGCGAGATTTGAATCGTCGCCGAGTATATCGATATCGCACTGCGTAAACTGTCTGAAGCGACCTTTCTGAGGGTTGTCCGCTCTCCATACGCTTCCTATCTGAAGTGCTTTGAAAGGCGCAGGAAGCTGTTCTCTGTTGTTTGCGTAGTATCTTGACAGAGGCACTGTGAGGTCGTATCTCATGCCGTTGTCAGCATACTCGTGGCTGCCTGCGGCAATAGCCTTTTCGAGATCTCTGCCTCTCTTGAGGACTTTGAATATGAGCTTTTCGTTGTCGCCGCCCTGCTTTGATGTAAGGTTTTCTATGTGCTCCATCATAGGCGTTTCTATCTGCATAAAGCCGTACTTAGCGTATGTTTCTTTTATCATGCTGAGTACGTGCTCTCTGAGACGCATATCTGCCGGGAGCATGTCCGCCATACCCTTTACAGGTGTTTTTATGAATGCCATACCGCACTCCTTTCGTTGGTTATTTACGAATAATAAATGAAAAAAAACAGACCGGAATCTGCACATTCCAGCCTGTTCGTTTGTTCGTGAATTAAGATATTCTTCATTTCCAATTCTGGAAATTTTTGCGTATTATTTATTTTTGCCGCGGCTGCATCCGCGGACTTTTCAGGCGGTGACGCCTGCTTTTCATATATTTATTGGTATATTAAACGGTTAAATTATTTAGCCATCTGCTTAGCTACTTCTTCAGCGAAGTTTTCTTCCTTCTTTTCGATACCTTCGCCTACTTCGTAACGAACCATGCCAGCTACTTCGATGTCCTTACCGATCTCCTTAGCTACGTTCTTTACGTACTGAGCAACTGTTACTTCATTGTCCTTAACGAACTTCTGGTCGAGGAGGCAAGTTTCCTTGAGTTCCTTCTTGAGACGGCCTACAACCATCTTTTCGATGATTTCCTGCGGCTTGCCAGTGTTTTCGTTGAGAGCCTGCTGGAGAAGGATGTGCTTTTCATTTTCGATGAACTCAGGATCTACGTCAGCTTCGCTTACGTACTTAGGGTTCATTGAAGCTACCTGCATAGCTACGTCCTTACCTACTGCTGCTACTTCTTCAGCTGTAGCTTCTGTCTTGAGAGTTACTATTACGCCGATAGTGCCGCCGCCGTGGATGTAACCAACGTTCTTTGTTCCAGGAACTGAGATCTTCTGAAAACGACGGATGTTCATGTTTTCGCCGATAGTAGAGATCTTGTTTGTGAGAGCTTCCTGAACTGTGCCGCCTTCCTGGTATTCGAGAGCCATGAAAGCGTCCATATCAGCTGCATCGCCTGTGAGAGCAAGCTTTGAGAGGTTTTCAACGAAACCTACGAACTCTGCATTCTTTGCGCAGAAGTCTGTTTCTGAGTTAACTTCGATCACTGCAGCTTCTGTAGCATCGTCATTGAATGCGAGGCTTACGAGACCTTCTGCTGCGATTCTGCCGGCTTTCTTTGCTGCCTTTGAAAGTCCCTTTTCTCTGAGGACTTCAACTGCCTTGTCCATATCTCCGTCAGCTTCAACGAGAGCCTTCTTGCAGTCCATCATACCTGCTCCTGTCATTTCGCGGAGCTCTTTTACCATAGCTGCTGTTACTGCCATTTATTGTTCCCTCCTTAATACAAGGTCGAGCTTAACGGGCTGCGGCGAGACCGCTGCTTATCCCGTGAGGGATGCTGCATGTCCGCCGTTTTCCGTCATTAATGCCAACCGTTTTAATTATTCTTCTACTGGTGCTTCTTCTGCTTCTTCAGCCGCTTCCTCTGCAGGAGCTTCAGCGTTTGATTCGCCCTGACGGCCTTCGATAACAGCGTCTGCCATCTTGCTTGCGATGAGTCTTACTGCTCTGATAGCATCATCGTTTGCAGGAATTACATAGTCAACATCATCAGGGTCGCAGTTAGTATCTACGATACCGATAACCGGAATGCCGAGGATCTTAGCTTCCTTAACAGCGATCTTTTCCTTCTTAGGATCTACTACGAACATTGCAGCAGGCATACCCTTCATGTCCTTGATACCGCCGAGGTACTTTTCGAGCTTTTCAGCTTCTGCTCTGAGCTTGAGAACTTCCTTCTTTGTAAGAGCTTCGAAAGTTCCGTCTTCTTCCATAGCCTTGATCTCGTTGAGCTTCTTGATTCTTGTAGCGATAGTCTTGTAGTTAGTGAGCATACCGCCGAGCCATCTTTCGTTTACATAGTACATTTCGCATCTTTCTGCTTCTTCCTTGATAGCAGCGTGAGCCTGCTTCTTTGTACCTACGAAAAGGATAGGCTTGCCTGTAGCTGCAACTTCCATCATGAAGCTGTAAGCTTCGTCAACCTTCTTTACTGTCTTCTGAAGGTCGATGATGTAGATGCCGTTTCTTTCTGTGAAGATGTAAGGAGCCATCTTAGGGTTCCATCTTCTAGTCTGGTGTCCGAAGTGAACACCTGCTTCGAGTAACTGTTTCATTGAAATTACTGCCATTTTATTTCCTCCTGGTTTTTACCTCCGTCCCGTTCATCCTCGGCAAAAGCCGGAACACCATTGCGCCAGCACCAGTGCCGGGTCTTGGGACGTGCGAATTTCAGCATGTTTTATTACATGCGGTAAATATGATACTACAATTTTTATATGGATGCAAGAGGTTTTTTAGTAGTTATGGCATTATATTATCTTCGTGCACACCTTCGGCACTCAGTATCTCTTTCAGCCTTTCCGGTGTTATATCCAGCAGCTCTGCAAGCTCGTCATCATGCATGCCCCTCGCTTTCATGCGCTGTGCAATGATTTTCTTCTGCTTCTGTTCGCCTCGCTGTTCACCTTCAAGATATCCGTCTTTTTTTCCGATATCATACTGCTCGCGCTGCAGTCTTTCAAAATTCAAATACTCCACCTCCGTTTTGCGGTCGTACCTTACTTTCTGCACCTGACGGTTCAGCTGTTTTATGAACGTGCTCCCGCTGCTTTCTGCTTCTTCGTCTGTGCTGTTTTTCAGGTATCTGTAGAATTCATCTATCTCCGACTCGCCGGGTCTGTCCGTCAGCACCAGGACTGCTGAGCCGTCATCCAGCCCGATCTCATTTTCTTCCTCACAGATCTTAGTAAACGTATACCTCTGCCTTCCTTTTCCAAACGGGTCGAACAGGCATACGAATATGATATACGTATTTTTAAGCTCGTTGTAATCAACGCCGCGCGCCAGTGCGTCTATATCCATCGCGCTCTGGTAGTAACGGCTCCTTTTACTTATATTATATTCATCCCGCTGCTGCATTTCAACGTTATACAGCGTTCCTTCGCCGCCGTTTTTACCGTCATCGGCATAGACATCCATCCTTATCCCCTTCGCATACATATCCGGGATGAACGTCTTTTCGTACTGCGTCATTTTAAGCTTCCTGATCCTGATCTTAAGCACCATTTCCAGAAACGGCTTCAGTATCTCCGGATCGCTCATCACCTTTACGAAAAGAAAGTTATTTGACAGATTCGCTTCCGCAAGCGGTTCAAAACGGTATCCCTGCGCAGATACGCTGTCTGCATTTACTGTGTTTTTCTCAAACTTTTCCAATATGATTTTCCAAAACCTTTCTCTGCTTTGCGCAGCCCTTTTGACAGATATTTAAATTACATTTATTAACTGTAATTTTATAACATGAATTATATAAGTAAATTACAGAATATGTCAACCAATTTCTTACATTTAATACCTAAA
>CAVGAH010000052.1:0-14126 GCA_963627215.1 bacterium
GTTCAAGGGACTTAATGTTCTGCACCACGAACAGAGGGGAAGCGTGGATCTGCTGATCGTAAGGAACGAAAAGGATTTTGTCAGAAAGACGCTCGATGCGGGCAGGCCGCTTATATTTGACATGCTGCCGCTCACGCTTGAGGAAATATTTATTTATGAACTGGGAGGTGATAATTATGAAATCAGCGGCATCATATTTTAAAGTATCGACTGCTGTTATAAAAGACGATTTCAGAAGATTCTGGGCCATACCGGTCATAGGCTTCATATATTACTTCTTCAGCAGTATATTTTTTATACTTATGAATATGAAGGAACTGAACGGAAATGAATACGGCAATGACATGCTCGCTAATTTCCTTATGAACCTGCTTGAAGGACACTATGTTTTCAATATCGTGAATATAGGATGGATGGCGGTGCTTTCCGTTCTGCTCGTGTTCAGGTACCTTCATAATTCCGGACATGCGATAGCAGTGCATTCGCAGCCGTTTACGCGCTCAACACTGCTCAACAGCCACACGGTATCATGCATACTTTTTATAGCGATACCTATCGTGCTTACAGGGATAATACTTATGCTGATATCTCAGCCGGTGTACTTCAGCAATATTTATTATGAAGAGTACAGCGGAGACATGGTGAATCTGTTTGCGAGAGTGAACATAATAAGATGGATGTGGCAGTCGTTCCTGACAGGAATGTTCATAATGGCGATAGCCATCGCTTCAGGAATGGTAACCGGTACGCCGTTCCATCATGCAGTTGCAGCGCTTGGATTTAACGGAGTAGCTCCGCTTTGCACCCTCATGCTCACGCAGTACTTTAACACTTATCTTTTTGGATATGTTCAGCCTGACTGGTTGAATGAATCAATAGTTCACATGTCACCTGTTATTAATGTAATGAAAGACGGATTCTTGTCGCTGACAGAAAATATATACTATGTCGTTATCGTAGTGCTCATGTACGCGCTTGCGATGTTCCTCTACAACAAGAGAAAGCTGGAGCGCGCGACAGACGGTATAGTTTTCAAGGCGGTAGACGTACTCGTTACGCTCGTGTTCGGATATCTCGGCATGACTGCGCTCGGTCTTGCGTTCTTCAGCATATTTGACGAATCAAAGGGCGCAACTACAGTCGGATATATCGCAGGCGCGATACTCGGCATGATCATAGTCAGAATGGTCATAATAAAGACTGTCAGAGTTTTCAACAAGAAGACTGTGATAATAATGGGAAGCTATCTCGTTATAGCTCTTGTGTTCTTCGGATGCCTGAATTTCAACATTACAGGATATGAAACTCGTGTTGAAGAGGATGCGGACAGTATAAATATTTCGTTCTCAGCCGGAAACATGATCTTCAAGGGCGGAGAATTTAAAGACGCGGATGCAAAAGCAGCCATCGTGGACCTGCACAAGCTTATAATCAGCAACAAACAGCTTATAAAGGCAGCTGACGAGCAGGATGAAAGTGATTACGGAACAGCCGCCGAATCTATGATGTATATCAGCTTTGACTATTATAATGGTGAAGGTGATGCAGCTAAGCGTGTAGAAGCCCGCTCTTATGTAGTGCCGACATACCTGATCCTCAACAGTGATGAGATGAAAGCATTTGCGTCATCGGGAGCGCTCAACGAAAGGGCGGTAGATGAGCTTCCTGCAACTGATAAGATACAGTATATAGACATTCGCTCAGGCTCATACTATTCGTCAACTCCTTACGGCGCTTTAAGCGAGGACTATGACATGCTGTGCTCAGATAAGACGCAGCTTGCAGGACTTATGGAAGCACTGAAAAAAGACATACATGATATGACGTATGATGACATGAAGAGGGATTACAACATGCCGATCGTCGCATCTCTTAACTTGACGTATATAGATGATGATGGAACTGCCGCTGCTGCCGGACGCTCTGAGGATGCAGAAGTAATGATGATACCTGCAAAGGCGAGTACACAGCAGGCTGCCCGCAACAACGTCAGAACGCGCGATATGGATATTGACCTGACTGCGGCGTACAAAAATACTATCACATGGCTCGAGGCAAACGGCTACGGTGAAATGACGAAATACGACCCGTCATACTGGAATTTTGCAGTAGTATATGATGTAGAAAACGGAAAACCGGTAGCATTAGATGGCTCGGATGATTATTCGCTCTCATCGATACCGCAGAGCTCAGAGGGAATGAACGTCGTTTCTGATCCGGATGTGATCAGGAATCTTTATGACAATGCAAGCTCACACGTTGCTATAGGTTCTTTAAATGATATGAATACATCAGAAAATAATATTTATATGATAAAGTTCTATCATAAGGACAATAATGAATCGGATGCGTATTATGCGTATTTCAGCGCCTATATCGACGGTTCGTATTACCATGACCAGACAGAGGCTAACGAACAGTAAGAGGTGAGATCTTACATGTGAGAGTTGCCGGAGATTCGGAAATATTAATACAAAATGAATAAGGGCGTAAAGCCTGACGCGGCGTCACCGCCGCAGAGGGGTCGGGGTGCAGAACTGATATGACGCGCCCCGACCTTTTGCAATTTGCTGAAAATATTAATAAAAAGCTTTGATTTAGAAAAAAACATTTGTATTATGATTGTTTTGTGGTAATATGGAGTAGGCGCGATTCAAAAAAACTAATGGAGGATTTGAAAATGAATAAAAATGAATTAGTTGCAGAAATCCATGAGAAAATAAAGGAAACAAAGAAAGACGCAACAAGGAAAGATGCTGAAGCAGGACTGAACGCAGTTATCGCTGCTATCACTGAAGCTCTTGCTGCAGGTGAAAAGGTACAGCTCATCGGTTTCGGTACATTCGAAACTAAGGAAAGAGCTGCAAGAGAAGGCAGAAACCCAAGAAAGCCGGGCGAAACTATTAAGATCCCTGCTTGCAAGGCTCCTGCATTCAAGGCCGGTAAGGCTCTTAAGGATGCTGTAAACAAGTAATTTTAAACGTTTTTTATTCATAAAGAAAACAGAAAAGGGCGGGAAAGCGTATGCCAACAATAAAAGCATACCCTTTCCCGCCCTGCCTTGTTTTTTGCCCTAACGCAGCCGCCTGCCGGCCGCTGCCGAAAGCCGCCCAAGCGCCTCCCGCAAAACAGAACGCGGACAAGCCGCGTTTATACGCTTCAGGCTCGACAAGCTTAACACCCTTTTAGTATTATCCATTATAAAATCATATATTAACCAATTGAAATAATAAACGGTCTAATGTAAGATAGTAATGCACTAAACTATGTAAAAGGGAACAGAGATAAGGAGAAGAAAGCGAATGAGCAATGATTTTAATGATAATGATCTTAACGATCTTAATGATATGATATTTACAGACTCGGAGGAGCCGGAGAAGGATGAAGCAGAGCCGGCTGGCGAGCAGGCGCAGCCTGAGGAAGCAGATGAAACGGGCGGCGCGGATGAAAGCACAGCAGCAGCCGATGACACTATAGTGAACCCTGCGTCAACAGCCGCTTACAACACAACAGGCGGCGCAACAGCGCAGCCGGGCTCCGCCCGCGGCCCCGAAATCAATAATGCCGCCGGCTCCGCCGAGTCCGCATCGCCCGACGCGCCCCACACATCAAACGGCGCGTCCGGCTGGAACGCCGCAGGCGCATCCCGTACCTCCGGCTCCGCTGACCCAAACAACTACACGTTCTACCGTCCGGGCTGCAATAACGATTCCGCTGGTCAGACCGGCGCAGCCGCATACTACCCGCAGCCGCCAAAAAAGAAAAAGAAATGGAAAATAATAGCAATAATAGCCGTGATAATAGCAGCGATATTATTGATATCAGCCTGCACCGCCTCACTGATAACAGGCGACTCCGGCATGGACGCGGACTACGGCGGCGGCTCGCCATACATAGGCATACTCCATGTAGAAGGCACGATAACGACATCGAGCCCGTCATCAGATACTTACCAGCAGAGCTGGCTCCTCAGGCAGATAAACTACATGATGGATGACCCGTCAAACGAAGGCCTGATGATATACGTAAACTCGCCGGGCGGCAGTGTGTACGCTTCAGACGAGCTTTATCTGAAGCTTAAGGAATACAAAGAAGAAACAGACCGCCCTGTATACGCGTATTTCGCTGAAACAGCAGCATCAGGCGGATACTACATAGCTGCAGGCGCAGATAAGATAACAGCAAACAGGAACTGCACGACAGGCTCTATCGGCGTATACCTCGGCCCTATCATCAACGCGAGCGGCCTTCTCGAAAAGGTCGGCGTTCAGGCTGAGATAATAAAGTCAGGTGAAAACAAGGCCATGGGCAACAGCTACGAGCCGCTCACAGACGAGCAGCGCGCTATCTACCGGGAATACGTAAACGAGTCATACGACCAGTTCGTAAACATCGTAGCCGAGGGTCGCAAAATGGATGCAGCGACGGTAAAGCAGATAGCAGACGGTCGCGTCTACACAGCAAAGCAGGCAAAGGCAAACGGCCTGATAGACGAGATATCATCGTTCGAGGACGCAAAGGACGCGATGCTCGAGGAAAACAAGCTCGATGACTGTACGTTCCAGAACGTGGTATATACCCCAAAGAATGACATATACAGCCTGCTCTCACAGAAGGCCGACGCAAAGACAGACTCAGCAAGCGCAGAGGTCGGCATGGCGCAGGATATATTAAACGGTGACTACACGCCTGAATTAATGTACATGATGCAGTAATGCATTAATGCATCAATATTTTCAAAAAGCAGCTCCGCTGCCGTGGGTGCGCCGGGCGCACGCAAGCTTGAAATTCATTATTGTAAAAATTCCAAAAAAATTTAAAGGGTGTCAAACAAAATTGCTTGACACCCTTATTCCATTGTGTTAATCTATGTAAAGTGTTGTTGAAAGAGGTGACTGCGATGGCTGAAAAAACAGTTGAAAAAACGTTCGAGATCGCAATGCTCTACGACTTTTACGGCGAGCTGTTGACACCGCGCCAGAAGGAAGTGCTTCAGTATTATTACGAAGAAAACTATTCCCTGAGCGAGACAGCCGAAGAGCTCGGCGTGAGCAGGCAGGCCGTTCACGACACTATACGCAAGGCAGAAAAAGCGCTCCGCAATTATGAACAGAAGCTCGGACTTGTCGAAAGATTCAGGCGAACGGAGGCTGACATGGAAAGAGCTGTAAACGAGCTCGACCGGATAATAGAGCAGCTGACTGATAAAAGTGCGGCAAGTACGGTAAATACGGAATGTGCAACATTTGATAATGAAATAATTGAAAAGCTGAATGATGTAAAAAGCATACTCAGCATATTAGAAGAAGAATAGATCTTAAAGCATAAAAATAAGTGATAAGGAGACAGCATGGCTTTTGAAGGACTTTCGGATAAGCTCCAGGGTGTATTTAAAAAGCTTAAGGGCAAGGGCAAGATAACAGAGTCAGACGTAAACGACGCGATGCGCGAAGTCAAAATGGCTCTTCTCGAAGCAGACGTTAACTTCAAGGTCGTGAAAAACTTCGTAGCGACCGTAAAGGAAAAATGCCTCGGCTCAGAGGTACTGGAGAGCCTCACACCTGCACAGCAGGTCATTAAAATAGTGAATGAAGAGCTTATCGCTCTCATGGGCGGCACAAACAGCAAGCTCACGTATTCCTCAAAGGGATTCACGGTCCTGCTGCTCGCCGGTCTGCAGGGTACAGGTAAGACGACGACAGCCGGAAAGCTCGGCGCATATCTCAAGAAAAACGGCAAAAAGCCGATGCTCGCAGCGTGCGACGTTTACAGACCTGCCGCTATCGATCAGTTAGAGGTAGTCGGTGAAAAGGTCGGCGTTCCTGTTTACACAGACAGGAATGAGAAGCATCCTGAAAAGATAGCAGCGGCTGCGGCAAAGGAAGCTGAGTACAAAGGCTACGATGTTCTGATAGTAGATACTTCAGGCCGTCTTCACATAGATCAGGAGCTCATGGATGAGCTCGTAAGAGTAAAGGATGCTGTAAAGCCGCACGAGATACTTCTCGTTGTGGATGCGCTCACAGGTCAGGATGCGGTAACTGCCGCTGAAGGCTTCAACAACGCGCTCGGCATCGACGGCATAATAATGACAAAGCTCGACGGCGACTCACGAGGCGGCGCGGCTCTGTCAGTAAAGGCTGTCACAGGCAAGCCGATAAAGTTCATAGGTATGGGCGAAAAGTTAGACGCGCTCGAACCGTTCCATCCTGAACGAATGGCTTCAAGGATACTCGGCATGGGCGATATGCTCAGCCTTATAGAAAAAGCTCAGGAGCAGTATGACGAAAAGGAAGCCGAGGCTCTTGAGAAAAAGATAAAGAAAAACCAGTTCACGCTTGACGACTTCCTGCAGCAGATGGGGCAGATAAAAAAGATGGGCGGCATGAGATCGGTCATCGGCATGCTCCCGGGCATGGGCGGTCAGAGAGTGAGCGACGAGGACATAGAAAAATCCGAAAAGGAATTCGTCCGCATGGAAGCGATAATAAGCTCCATGACTATGGAGGAAAGAGAAGATCCTAAGATTCTGAACGCCAGCAGGCGCAAGAGGATATCAGCAGGCTCAGGTCAGCCGGTCAGCCAGATAAATGCGCTGATAAAGCGTTATGACGAGGCCTGCAAGGTAATGAAGCAGTTTACAAAATCACCTAAGCGTATGGGCAAAAAGATGCGCAGGGGATTCAAGTAAAAACCGAGTGCTTTGTACGGGCGGCCGCGAGGTCGCGCCGGCATGAGGAATTTATTCATATATTAATATTAAAATCTTATTGATTCAGGAGGAAATAATTATGGCAGTTAAGATCAGATTAAAGAGAATGGGTAGAAAGAAGAAGCCTTTTTACAGAGTAGTAGTTGCTGACTCAAGAGCTCCAAGAGACGGCAGATTCATCGAAGAGATCGGTACTTACGATCCACTGAAGGATCCGGGCGAGATCAAGATCGACCCTGAAAAGGCAAAGAAGTGGCTCGGCAATGGTGCTCAGCCTACAGATACTGTAAAGAGCCTTCTCAAGAAATCAGGTATCGTAGAATAATAGAAGAGGGTGGTACTCGTGGTACAATTAGTTGAGGCTATCGCGAAGTCGCTTGTTGACGATCCTGCAAGTGTAGTTGTAACATCTGAAGAGACTAAGCAGGCGATTACAATATCACTCAGGGTTGCGCCGGATGATATGGGGAAAGTGATCGGAAAGCAGGGAAAGATAGCCCGTGCTCTCAGAACCGTAGTTCGCGCTGCGGCGACTAAGGAAAAGAAAAAAGTAACTGTTGAGATCGTACAGTAAAAGATCGATGACGCAGTAAAAATCAGAAATAAAGATCAGAAATAAAGATCAAATATGAAGATCAGGCATCGCGCAAGCGGTGCCTTTTTCTGTTTTCTGAATATAGATGTACAAATCAGGAGAATATACAGCATTTTTGTGGTATAATCCTTTTTTATGATATAATTCATTTAGTATCATCGGCCGCGATAAAAGAAATCCAGAGGCCGCAAAGCATGTGAACAGATAAAGAGGTATGATATGAAAAACGACCGCATAAAAGTAGGAAAGATAACAACGGCAGTCGGCATAAAGGGTGAGGTAAAGGTATACCCGTACACTGACGACCCTGAGCGCTTCGAAGAGCTCGAGTCGGTATATGCAGGCGATGACGTTATGGATATAGATATGGTAAGATATCAGAAGAACCTTGTAATACTCAAATTCAAGGGCGTGGACGACAGGAACGCCGCTGAAGCGCTCCGCGACAGATATCTGACGATAGACAGGAGCGAGCTGCGCGAGCTCGACGAGGACGAGTATTTTATATTTGACCTGATAGGCCTTGAGGCAGTAGACCGGGAGGGAAATCATATAGGCGTTGTGAGCGACGTTATACAGAATACGGCGCAGGATCTCTACGAGATAAAGAAGGACGACGGCTCAAAATATCTTGTCCCGGCTGTTTATGAAATAGTTACTGATATAGATATAAACAGTGGTATAATGAAAATTGCCCCTATAGACGGGCTTTTCGGCGACCCTGAGGAGGTCAGGGACTAGATGAATATAGATATCCTGACATTATTTCCTGAAATGTTTGCGCCGGTGCTCGGAGCGAGCATGCTTGGGCGCGCGTCTGAAAAGGGGATATTGAATATAAACGCAGTAAATATCCGCGACTTTTCGACCAATAAGCACAGGAAAACGGACGATACGCCGTTTGGCGGCGGCGCCGGAATGGTCATGATGGCGCAGCCGATATTTGACGCGCTCAGGTCTGTCGGCGCAGAAAATAAGCGCATTATCTACATGTCTCCGCGCGGCCGCAGGCTCGACGGCGAACTGGCACGCTCACTTGCTCAGGAAGAAGACCTCGTATTTCTGTGCGGGCATTACGAGGGCATAGATGAGCGCATAATAGACTACTGGCATCCTGAGGAAGTATCGATAGGCGATTACATCCTGACGGGCGGCGAGCTCGCAGCTATGGTAGTGATAGACGCGACAGCGCGCCTTATCCCCGAGGTGCTCGGCAATAATGATTCTATAATGGAAGAATCTGTATATTCGGGTCTCATAGAGTATCCGCAGTACACTAAACCGCGCGAGTACGAGGGAATGGGCGTTCCTGAGGTCCTGCTTTCCGGAAATCACAAGGCGATAGCGCAGTGGCAGCTTGAAAAGGGCTGTGAGATAACTAAGGAGCGCAGACCGGACCTCTGGGAAGCGTATATCAGTGATGAAGCGCGTATGGCACAGTTCTCGAAGCAGGAAAGAAAAATAATCGAAGGAGTACGTTTGGCAGGAGGCAGGTGTGGCAGAGATAACAGACATAACAGATAAAAAGACCGGAAATGGACAGCGTTCCGGCAAAAAGAAAAAAAAGAATAACAGGCGCCTGATAATACCGTTATATATAATAACAGTAATAATTTTGATAGTCCTCGTGTATGCGTTCCCAACGATATCCGGAGCGCTTTCCGAGACTATGACGGTCGAGTACGGAACGCTTGATGATTCATATGATGTAACATGCTATATAGTTCGTGATGAGACTGTATACTATTCCGATACTGACGGAAGCGTTGCGTATCACTTTGCCGAGGGTGACGGAGTTCGAGCAAACACGCAGGTCGTTACTCTTACGGCAGGCGACGGGGCTTCAGAAAAGGATTACAGCGCGTATAACAAACGCGCCAACAGTGTAAAGGATGTGTCAGCCGTGCTTTCACCGCAGGACAGGCTCGATTTGATAAAATCAGAGCTGCGCCAGAAGGCTGATGAAGCGACAGCAGATGAAAATACAGAAGAAGCAGACCGCATAAATAAATACCTGTCTGCTGTAGGAAATCTGTCGGACGATGGTACAGCTGCTGATAACAGCGCCGATGACAGCGTTCCTGACGATCCGTTTGGAGTAAAGGACGGAGATACGGCAAAGGCATCAGGCACGCTCAGCTACATGATAGACGGCTATGAATCGGTGCTGAACCCTTATACCATTGGTCTGCTTGATAAGGATAAGCTCGAGTCGCTTAATTACGATTCATATAACGCAAACACAGGCAAGACATGCAAGGGAGAACCTCTTTTCAAGGTAGTTGACAGATACAGATGGTATGCCGTTACATGGGTAGATGCATCAGCGCTCGGCTCGTTTTCGGAGGAAACATCAGTAGATCTTAAGCTTCCGAAGGGCAGCGTTCAGGGTAAGGTCAGCAAGCTTTACGATAATGGTGACGAGATAATGGTAGTTATGGAATTTAAGTGCTATTATGAGGATCTCGCGTCTATAAGAAAAATAAAGACAAGTATAACAGCGTCAGACCATAACGGCCTTCTGATAGACAGCTCTTTCATAGTTACGAAGGACGGACAGCCGGGCGTATACGTAGTAGGCGTTTCCGGCAAGACGAGCTTTACACCTGTAAAGATCCTGAATTCTGACGGTCAGTATACGATAGTTGCTGCTAACTACTATTACGAGCAGTCAGATGAAGGCTCAAAGCAGGTGGAAACAGTCAGCCCTTACGATGAGATAAAGAAGATATCGCAGGAGGATACCGAAAAGGCAGCCAAAAAGGAAGCCGATCAGCAAAGCTCAGACAGTAAGAGCAGCAGCGGAGATACCGGAGGCAGTGCGGACAATAGCAGTAAGGCAGGTAAATAAAATGGGAAAGATAGCAGATAATATAAAAATGATAGAAGAGGAAAAGGCAGCTGCAGCGATACGCTCAGGCCGCCGTCCTGAAGATGTGCTCCTGTGCGCCGTTACAAAGAATCACACGGCTGAGGAGATGAACGAGGCGATAGATGCCGGAGTTACTGACATTGGTGAGAACCGTGTGCAGGAAATACTCGAAAAATACGAAAATGTAAAGAAAGTTCGTTGGCATATGATTGGACATTTGCAGACAAATAAGGTAAAATATATTATTGATAAGGTCTGCATGATACATTCGGTCGAATCACTGCATCTTGCAGAGGAAATAGACCGCAGAGCGGAGCAGCACGGCATAACTATGGACATCCTCGTGGAAGTCAACGCTGCCGGTGACGAAGCAAAATTCGGCGTGGATGTCGAGAGCGCAGAAAAGCTCGTGAGTGATATCCTTGAAAACTGTCCGCATATCAGAATCAGGGGTCTTATGACTATAGCGCCTTATGCGGAGGATCCGGAAGAGGTGAGACCGTACTTCAGAGAAATGAAGCAGCTTTACGACAGGCTCGCTCAGATAAAGCACGAGCATCTTGACTTCAAGTACCTGTCTATGGGTATGTCAAACGACAGAGCCGTAGCTGTAGAGGAAGGCTCTACCGTGATACGTGTCGGCACGGCAATATTCGGCGCGAGGAATTATAACAAATAGTATTTTATTTTATCCGTTAAAACAATTAGAACAAGTGGATTCTCAAGGGGGAAACTTGAATGGCAGAAGGACTTTTAGGCAAGTTTAAAATGATGATAGGCATTGAGGACGTAGAGGAAGAAGATGATGAAGAAGAACTCAGAGTCGCAGCGCCTGTACAGACACGCTCACAGCTGACAGCTGTAAACGAGGGCAGGAGATATCCTTCAGAACCTTCGTACGAAGACAGAAGCAGTACTTTTGTACAGCCTAAGATGGAACCGCGTAACAATAAGGTGGTAAGTATGCAGAACACAGCAGCAAGACAGCAGTTCAAGCTCGTTGTGACTGAGCCGAAAAGCTTTGACGAGTGCCCGAAGCTCGTTGACAGTCTCAAGAGCAGAAAACCTGTTATAATCAATCTCGAAAAGCTCGAAACAGAGAAAGCACGCAAGATATTCGATTTCCTGAGCGGAGCGACTTATGCGCTCAACGGAAATGTTCAGAAGGTAGCAAACAGCATATTCGTATTTGCTCCTGACAATGTTGATGTTCTTGCAAACTCAGGCTCGGAGAGCGAAAAGAGAGAAACGTCTTCATTCGGCATGAGTCCATGGCGCAGGTAATCTGAATGATAAGCTCTCTTTTAGGTTATGCCGTATATCTTTTCTGTGATATACTGGCGACGCTTATAGTAGTCGAGGCTATCATGAGCTGGTTCGTGATGGCGATGCCTCCGACGCTCAGACGTATATACGGGTTTATACAGTCGCTGACAGAGCCGTTCCTGAGACCGTTCAGGATGCTCCTTCAGAGATTTGCGTATTCGACAGGCGTAGATTTTTCTCCTGTTATCGCAATACTCGTTATACAGTTCGTCGGCAGGATAATATATGTACTTCTGAGCGGGTTCAGATTTTAAATCAGAATAACGGTAATGAAAAGGGCTGCTTCTGTCACGGAGACAGCCCTTTTAAATACCTGTGGGCGCGGTGACGCGCGGGTTTAAGGGCGCATTCGTGCACAGGCATGCTTATTTAATAAATATTTTCGGAAATATTGAGGAAGGAAATATCAGGATGCAGTACATCATTATTACAGTACTTATAGTCGTTGCGGATCAGGCGCTGAAGCTGCTCGTTGTCGATAAGATCGGCATGCTGAATCAAATACCTGTTATAGACGGCTTTTTCTATATACACGTCATACCAAACGACGGCATAGCGATGGGTATGCTGGCGAACCATCAGGGGATAGTTATAGCGGTAACGGCGCTCATAATGGCACTGCTTGCTGTTTATATATTTATAAAGCGCAGGACTGAAAAGCCGCTGCTGCTTTATACGCTGTCAGCTGTGGTCGCCGGTGGCGTCGGAAATATAATAGACCGCATACGTCTTGATTACGTTGTGGATTACCTTGATTTCAGGGTGTGGCCGTATATATTCAACTTTGCGGACATATGCATAGTTGTCGGCTGCTTCATGCTCATACTCCTTGTGTTTATGGATGCGAGGAAAGAGGGAGGCGGAGATGATGTGAAGGAAGCCGGCATAAAGATAGCCGTAGAGAAGATAGAAGATAAGGAGAAGCGCTGATGGGCGAGATATTTTACCTTGAGGCCGGTGAGGATAACGCGGGCGAGCGTGTAGACGCGTTCCTGGCGTCAAAGCTGCAGGACGTAACGCGCAGCAGGATGCAGAAGCTCATAGAAGCAGGAAATGTAGTCGTCGAAGGACGCAATGAATTGGCAAAAAATTACAAGCTGCGCTCCGGGGACCGTCTGACGGTCGAGCTGCCGGAGCCGGAAACGCTTGACGTACTGCCTGAGGATATTCCTCTGGATATAGTGTATGAGGACGAGCATCTGCTCGTTGTGAACAAGCCTGCAGGCACGGTAGTTCATCCGGCTGTGGGAAATTATACGGGAACGCTTGTAAATGCAGTGATGTTCCATTGCGGCGATCAGCTTTCTTCTATAAACGGCGTGGTGAGGCCGGGCATAGTTCACCGCATAGACAAGGATACCAGCGGGCTGCTTGTGATAGCAAAGACTGACGCGGCGCACAAAGGGCTCGCGGAACAGTTTGCCGTACACAGCATAAAGCGTGCTTACAGGGCTGTCGTTTATAATAATATAAAAGAGGACGATGGGCGCGTCGACGCGCCGATAGGACGCAATCCAAAGGACCGCCTGAAAATGGCTGTAGTCAGCGCTGACAAGGGAAGACGCGCTGTTACAAATTACCATGTGCTCGAACGCTCAGGAAAATTCACGTATGTAGAGTGCCGCCTTGAGACTGGACGCACGCATCAGATACGTGTACATATGGCGTATATAGGACACCCGCTGCTGGGCGACCCGCTTTACGGGCCTCGCAAGGGCATGACAGGTGTTACCGGCCAGGTGCTTCACGCGAAGGAGCTGGGATTCGTACATCCTATAACTGGCGAATATATGGAATTTGACTCCGAGCTGCCGCCTGAGTTTGAAAAGGCGCTGAAAAAGGCCGGATTTCATGCTGAGGCCGCAGAATAGTAAGCAGTAAAAAATAAGCGCCGGATACGGGAAGATCGCTTCCTGTATCCGGCGCTGCGTTTTATTAAAAAATGTTTATGTTATGATATTATTTTATTTTGTAATTAACGTATTTTAGTACACTTTACCGCCTGATAATATGAATAATGATCTATCGTATTTTGAATATCTGAGAATGTGCAAGTAGTAAGTATGACCGGTTCAGACAGAAATCTGGCCTGCCGGCTTATGTGATCGATGGATATCAGCCTGCGTAAGCTGCCTGAGCTTCTGCTGCAGCGGCTATATCTGTCATGCCATCTGACGGCATAGCGTATATATGGCCTATGCACGATGCGCAAACGCACTGACCGTGAAATATCCTGCCCGATTCCTTTATATCCTTTCCGCAAAGCACGCATGCGTTCTTTACATAGATAGTGCTAACGGCTCTTGTTTTTCTGGAATTATTTGCCATAATCATCCTCGTTTCCGAATCAATAAATCATAACGTAGCGCCAGATGACCCACGTATATAAGCGGCGGGGTCCATTCACGAGTTTCAGCGGTGGGTAATAGTCTCCCGCTGAAACTCGAGCGGAGCTAAAGCTCCGCTGGCGCCGTTGCAAGCGTGCGCAACAGGCAGCGATGCTGCCTTCCTACGTCCGCTACGCGGACTACGCTGTCGCATTTTACACTGCAGCTAAAGCTGCGTAAAATGCGCGTCGCTCTGATCAAGCGAGCTTGTCAGAGGCTTTGCTTCGCTTTAAA
>CAVGAH010000053.1:0-4285 GCA_963627215.1 bacterium
GTACAAGACCTCAGGATCCATTTTACATTTCAGAAGAAGACAAGAAGATCATGAGAGAAGAGCTCTTCCCATTCTGGGAAGGCAAGTCAGTTGACGAATACTGCGAAACTCAGTACAGAGAAGCAGGCGTATGGGAACTCTCAGGCGAATCCTTCGTTTCTGACTGCTCATACCACGCAGTAAACGGCGGCGGCGACTCAAACCCTGGTTACGACGTTATCCTCATGAAGAAGGGTATGATCGACATCCAGAACGAAGCTAAGGAACATCTCGCAAAGCTCGACTACGAGAATCCTGAAGACATGGATAAGATCTATTTCTATAAATCAGTAATCGAAACTACAGAAGGTGTTATGGCTTATTCAAGACGTCTGTCTGAGTATGCTGAACAGCTCGCTGCTAAGGAAGCTGATCCTAAGAGAAAGGCTGAGCTCCTCCAGATCGCTAAGGTAAATGCAAGAGTTCCGGCTCACAAGCCTGAAACATTCTGGGAATCTATCCAGGCAGTATGGACTATCGAATCACTCCTCCCTGTAGAAGAAAACCAGACAGGTATGTCTATCGGCCGTGTTGACCAGTACATGTACCCATTCTACAAGCATGATATCGAATCAGGTCACATGAACAACTTCCAGGCATTCGAGCTCGCAGGCTGCATGCTCATCAAGATGTCTGAAATGATGTGGATCACAAGTGAAGGCGGTTCTAAGTTCTTCGCTGGTTATCAGCCATTCGTAAACATGTGCGTAGGCGGTGTTACAAGAGCAGGTCAGGATGCTACTAACGAACTTACTTACCTCCTCATGGATGCAGTAAGACACGTAAAGATCTACCAGCCATCACTCGCGTGCCGTATCCACAACAAGTCACCACAGAAGTATCTCAAGAAGATCGTTGATGTTGTACGTTCAGGCATGGGCTTCCCTGCTTGCCACTTCGATGATACTCATATCAAGATGATGCTCGCTAAGGGCGTTTCTATCGAAGACGCAAGAGACTACTGCCTCATGGGCTGCGTAGAACCACAGAAGTCAGGAAGACTTTACCAGTGGACTTCTACAGCGTACACTCAGTGGCCTATCTGCATCGAGCTCGTTCTCAACCATGGTGTTCCACTGTGGTACGGTAAGCAGGTTTGCCCTGACTTCGGCGACATCGAACAGTACAAGACCTATGAAGAATTTGATCACGCTGTAAAGGAAATGATAAAGTACGTTACTAAGTGGACTGACGTTGCTACTGTAATCTCACAGAGAGTACACAGAGACCTCGCTCCAAAGCCACTCATGTCTATCATGTATGAAGGCTGCATGGAAAAGGGTAAGGACGTAGCTGCAGGCGGCGCTATGTACAACTTCGGACCTGGTGTTGTATGGTCTGGTCTTGCTACTTATGCGGACTCAATGGCTGCTATCAAGAAGCTCGTATTCGACGATAAGAAGTATACATTAACTCAGCTCAACGAAGCACTCAAGGCTGACTTCGAGGGTTATCCTCAGGTCAAGGCTGACTGCCTCGCTGCTCCTAAGTATGGTAACGATGATGACTACGCTGACCTTATCGCAGCTGATATAATCAACTTCACTGAAATGGAACACAGAAAGTACAAGACTCTCTACTCGGTACTGAGCCACGGTACACTTTCTATTTCAAACAACACTCCGTTTGGTCAGCTCCTCGGCGCTTCAGCAAACGGTCGTGACGCCTGGACTCCGCTCTCAGACGGTATCTCACCAACTCAGGGCGCTGACTACAAGGGTCCTACAGCTATCATCAAGTCTGTAGCTAAGCTCTCAAACGATAACATGAACATCGGTATGGTACACAACTTCAAGCTCATGGCTGGTCTCCTTGACACACCGGAAGGCGAGAACGGTATCATCACTCTGCTCAGAACAGCATGCGCGTTCGGAAACGGCGAAATGCAGTTCAACTACATCGACAACAACACTCTGATCGAAGCTCAGAAGCATCCTGAACAGTACAAGGACCTCGTAGTTCGTGTAGCAGGATACAGTGCATTCTTCACAGAACTCTGCAAGGATGTACAGGATGAGATCATCAGCAGAACTATGTTAGAGCACTTCTAGATCTAAGATAGAAATATATTAATAAAAAACGCTTAAGAAACTTACGCAGGGCAGCTTCCGTAAAGCTCTCCTGCCGGCAAGTTTCGTAATTTGAACAACCGGAGGTTTTGATTATGAGCAATGTTGAAGGAAGCTCTATCGAAAGAAAAGCGTTCATATTCAACAAGCAGAAATACAATATGTATGATGGCCCCGGTGTCAGAACACTGGTTTTTTTCAAAGGCTGTCCGCTGAGATGTAAATGGTGTGCAAATCCGGAAGGACTTGAAAGAAAGTACCAGATAATGCTCAGACCGACAAGCTGTGTGGGATGCGGCGCTTGCGTACCTGCCTGCCCGCAGGGACTTCACAGCATTTCAGATACCGGAGAGCATCTTATAGACAGGACTAAGGACTGCATAGGATGTCATGCATGTGTAGAAGCATGCAACTATACGGCACTGAAGGTAGCCGGCGAATACGAAACGATATCTGACCTTCTTGATTATATCGAGGAAGACAGAGCGTTTTACGAGCAGTCAGGCGGCGGTGTAACTCTCGGCGGCGGTGAAGTAACTGCGCAGCCGAAGGCAGCAGAAAGTCTGCTGATGGCATGTAAACAGAACGGTATCCATACTGCAATAGAAACATGCGGTTATACTAAAAAAGAAACTATCCTGAAGATAGCTGAGTACGTAGACCTGTTCCTGTTCGATATCAAGAATATCAATTCAGACAGACATTACGAGCTCACAGGCGTAAGGAACGAGATAATCCTCGAAAACCTTAAAGCGCTCCTTCAGAATAAGAAAAACGTAAAAATCAGAATGCCTTTACTTAAGGGTATAAATGACAGCGAAGAGGAAATAAGAGGTACGATCGATTTCCTCATGCCATTTAAGAATTACAGAAACTTCCAGGGAATAGATCTTCTGCCGTATCATAAGCTCGGCGTAAACAAATACGTTCAGCTTGGCATGGACTATCCTGTAGAAGGCGATCCTTCACTGACAGACGATGATCTGGACAGAATAGAAGGCTGGATCAGCGAGTATGACTTTCCTGTTAAAGTCATCAAGCATTAACAGGAAGGGGTGCGGAACACATGGGCGAATTACACGAAAAAGTCACAGACCGCATCATACAGGAATCGGTACCTGGAAAACAGGTAACTATAGCTCACGTTATAGCCTCGCCTACGCATGATATTTATGAAAGGCTGGGGATCGATGATAAGGGCGCTATCGGAATACTTACGATATCCCCTTATGAAGTAGCGATAATAGCCGCAGATATCGCTACAAAGGCCGCTGATGTAGAAATCGGCTTCCTTGACAGATTCACAGGATCTGTAGTAATATCAGGCGATGTACAGAGTGTTGAAACAGCGCTTCATGAAGTAACTGAAAAGCTCTGTAACCTGCTTGACTTCACTACAGTACCGGTAACAAGGACCTGAGAAGGAAGCGCATAATGATAGTTGGTCCGAGAAACTGCGGTAAAACTTCTCTGGCTAACCGACTTAACAGATACACCGGTCCGTTGAGGAAAACTCAGGATACGATCTACGGAAAGTATACTATCGATGTTCCAAGCGCATTTCTGGAAAATACAGATATGTACAAGCATCTGATAGCACTTTCACAGGATGCCTGGTGCGCCCTTATAATGGTGAATCAGGAAAGGATAGAACATGTTTATTCTCATGCGTTTGCAAATGCGTTGCTTTGCCCGTCTTTCGGAGTTGTCGGAAAGTCGGACCTGGCACCCGAAAATGAGGAAGTAAGCTTAAAGCAGCTTGCTCTTGCGGGGGCGCGCGAACCGTATTTCAGAGTAAACCTGTTATCCGAAAACGGAACGGATGAACTTGAAGGATTCCTTCGGGAATTCTACGATGAAAGGAACAGGGGCTTAGATGAGATTCATAACAGAAAATGAATTGAGAGACCTGTACAGACAGGAACACTTCACGAGCTTCACCCTTCAGACCAATGAAAGACTTACTCCGGGAGGAAGACAGTATCTTTTGGATCACGGCATAAATATGTACGACGCTGAAAATCAGGCGCCGGCAGATACAGCAACGGCAACAGTTGGCGGATCTGCAGCAGCTCATGCTGCTCCGGTAGCTCTGCCTGAACCGAAGGTCAGCTTTGACCAGATGTTCATGAGTGAAACAGGGATGTCAAGACAGGAGCTCTTATTGAGAGTTCAGT
>CAVGAH010000053.1:4295-13739 GCA_963627215.1 bacterium
GTATTGGGAGGCGAAAAAGAATCATGCCAGAAAACGGAAACGGAAACGACAGATCTTTAACTTTCGAATACTGCGATCAGATGGTCGCTGACTTTGAGAAAGTAATCAAACATCCTATAAAGGAAAGATCTTCCGTTTATTACACAGGCGTCGACCTCGGTACTGCGTGCGTAGTACTTGCGGTTCTCGATGAAAACAGACGTCCTGTAGCGGGCGCTTACAGATACGCCGATGTAGTAAGAGACGGAATGGTAGTTGATTACATCGGAGCAGTAAGAATAGTAAGAGAACTCAAGGAACAGATAGAAGAACAGCTTGGCGAAGAGCTGATATATGCTGCCGGAGCTATTCCTCCGGGAACTGACCTTCTTGACTCAGGCGCCGTAAAGAATGTAATTCAGGGCGCAGGCTTTGAGCTTACAAGTCTGCTCGACGAATCAACAGCAGCTAACGAAGTACTTAAAATGAAAAACGGCGCAGTTGTCGATATCGGTGGTGGTACTACAGGTATTTCGATCTTTAAGGACGGAAAGGTAGTTTACATCGCTGACGAGCCGACAGGCGGTACTCATTTCTCACTCGTTGTTTCAGGAGCTTATAAGCTTCCATTTGATGAGGCAGAGCTTTACAAGAGAAATGAAGACAATCACAAGGAACTTTTACCTGTGCTTAAGCCTGTTATCGAGAAGGTAGCGTCTATCATCAGCAGACATATTGAAAAGTATGACGTTGATGAGATATCACTGGTTGGAGGTACCTGCTGCTTGACCGGTATCGAAGGAATAATCCAGAAGAGCACCGGTGTTTACACTCACAAGCCTGAAAATCCTATGTTTGTAACTCCGCTCGGTATAGCGTTGAGCTGTACTGCTGAACCTGTAGATTAACTTAGAGAAAAGAGGTTAGGATCAAATGGAAATCAGAATGATAAAATCTCCTTCTAAGGGAACACTTGACATACTGATGAGACGCAAGGGTTCGCTTAAAAGCGAAACTCCCGACTGTGTCGATGCGGTAGGCCTCATACAGGGAAGAATGATCGAAATGGTCGTTGCGGCCGACATAGCGGAAAAAGCTGTGGGAGTAACAGTAGAAGACATACGCGGAAGCTGTCCGCAGAATATGATACTGCTTGCAATATTCGGCGATACAGCATCAGTTGAGTCCGCACTTGCGGACATAAAGGCAAAAGCTAAGGAGGGTGTGGAAACATGCTGACAGCGAGACTTACAGGTAATATATGGTCAACACGAAAGGCAGAGTCACTCAACGGCTTTAAGCTGATGCAGGCTGAAATAATCGGCGGCGGTATAGATTCCGGCAAAAGGATAATCGTTATAGATAATATCAGTGCCGGTATCGGAGACAGAGTAATAATCACGACCGGATCGTCAGCCAGACGAATGCTCGGGGATGACGATCTTCCGGTCGATGCAGTTGTAGTCGGCATCATCGATGATGACTGTGACTTTGAATAAAGGGAGGTCTGTTTAAGTGGATCTTATAGAACAGATCAAGGCAGCAGGAGTCGTAGGCGCAGGCGGTGCCGGCTTCCCGACTCACGCTAAATTCGGTTCGGCAGCTGATTACCTGCTGATGAACGCAGCAGAGTGCGAACCGCTCCTGAGAGTAGACCAGCAGCTTCTGGCAATATATACAGACGAAATCCTCAAGGGTTTCGATATGGCTGCAAAGGCTGCAGGAGTTAAAAAGGCTATTATCGGAATAAAGGTAAAGCATCACGAAGTCATCGATCTTCTCAGAAAGAGGATCGGAGAACTCGGTATGGACATAAAAGTAGGCGAGCTTCCTGACATCTATCCTGCCGGTGATGAGCAGGTACTCGTTTACCAGCTCACAGGCAGAGTAGTTCCTGAAGCAGGCATTCCTATCAACGTAGGCTGCATCGTCTGCAACGCTGAGACAGTACTTAACATCTACAGAGCATCTGAGGGTAAGGCTGTAACAGAAAAATTCATAACGCTTGCCGGAGATATTCCAAACAGAATAACTGTAAAGGTTCCTGTAGGAACACCTGTTATAGACGTCCTGAAGCTTTCAGGGATCGAAGATTTCAGCGACTATGCTGTTATCGACGGCGGTCCTATGATGGGTTCAGTAATGGCAGACCTTAACGGTTATGTTATAAAGAAAAACAAAGGCTTCATCATTCTCAGAAAGGATCACTACCTTATCCGCAAGAAGTCAACTACGATGGAACAGGCTAAGAGAGTGAACAAGGCTACATGCGAGCAGTGCAGGATGTGTACTGACCTCTGCCCGAGATTCCTTCTCGGACACAGCGTAGCTCCTCACAAGATGATGAGAGTCATGAACTACAATATCGACGACCTCGAGGGTCAGAAGGTAGCGCAGCTCTGCTGCCAGTGCGGACTTTGTGAATACTTCTCATGTCCTGCGGGCCTTCACCCTAAGATGTCAAACATGTATTTCAAGGACAGACTTGCTGAACAGGGTCTCAGATATACTCCGTCAAAGACAGAGTTTGAGCCGAGAAGCATAAGAAACATGCGTCTCGTTCCAAGTAAGCGCCTTGTAGCGAGAATAGGTCTGAAGAACTTCGACAGACCTGCTCCGATGAGCGATGTAAAGATCGAGTCTCCAGTTGTAAGAATAGCTCTCCGCCAGCATGTAGGCGGTCCGGCTCAGCCGGTCGTAGCTGTAGGTCAGAGCGTTACAGCAGGCGAACTCATCGGAAACGTTCCGGAAGGCAAGCTGGGAGCTACAGTTCACAGCAGCATAAACGGAACTGTTTCAGAAGTAACAGCTGATTATATTGAGATAAGGAGGTAATGATTATGAGAGCTATTGGTATGGTTGAATTCAACAGCATAGCAAGAGGCATTTATGCGGCAGATCAGATGGTCAAGACTTCCGAAGTTGAGATCGTAACAGCTTCTTCAACATGCCCTGGTAAATACATTGCAATTGTACACGGCGACGTATCAGCAGTAGAAGAATCTATCCATGTAGGTGAAAAGGAAGCCGGAGAGTTCTATGTTGACTCTATGGTCATTCCAAATGTAGATCCGGGAGTATTCCCTGCCATCACAGGCGCTACAATGCCTGAAAGGATCGGCGCGATCGGCATCATGGAGTCTTTCTCCATTTCGACGATGATAATCTGCGCAGACCAGATACTTAAGGCTGCTGATGTTGAGAGTATCGAGCTCAGACTCGGTAACGGTCTCGGCGGCAAGTCATACTTCACTTTCACAGGTGATGTATCTGCCGTACAGTCAGGCTCAAGCGCAGGCGTTGCCATCGCGAAGGAAAAGGGGCTTCTGGTAAATTCAGAAGTAATTCCTTCACCTTCACACAGGCTTATTGAATCACTTTTATAACGTAGCGCCAGATGTCCCCCGCCTCTATAGGCGGTGGGTTCCATTCCCGACTTTCGGTGGCGGGTAATAATCTCCCACCGAAACCCGAGCGGAGCAGAAGCTCCGCTGGCGCCGTTGCAAGCTACGCGCCGCACTGATCAAGCGAGCTTGTCAGTGCTCTGCTACGCTTTAAATAAATAATTAAGAAGTGATTGAAACGCTGCTAACGCGGCGAAATATCAATAATGAAAATTAACGAAAGGATGTGTATGCATGAAAAAGCTTATTTGCACCAAAGAAGTGGAAGAAGCTGAAAAGCAGGGTCAGAAAGTCATCTACATCGATGAATGCACACTGGTAACACCTGCAGCGAAGGATGCTGCTGTAAACGCAGGCATCGAATTCGTATGCGGACAGGCACCGGAGGCTTGCGCAGCTCCTGCTGCACCTGCAGTTCAGCCAGCTGTAACACATGCTGCTCCTGTACAGGAGGGCGCTATAGACAGCGAACTTATTTACAAGGCTATCATGTCTCTCGCTGAAAGAGGACTTCTCGGAAACCTTGCAAACGTTATCCAGCAGGATGTACCATACGTTTCTGAAGGAGACGGGGAGGGTCTTGTAAAGCTCGTAAGAAGCAGTACTGCTAAGTGGGAGCCACTTGATACAGGCAATCCGGCAGATAAGGTTTTCTACAATGAGCTTATCAACTCAGACGACGGCTCAGCAATGAACGCAGGCTTCATGACTATCGAAAACTGCTCATTCCCTTGGGATGTAGCATGCCAGGAGATCTACTATGTAGTAGAAGGTACTCTTACTGTTGAAAAGGACGGCAGAGTATTTACAGGTCACCCTGGTGACTGCCTCTTCTTCCAGAACGGCGCTCATCTGAAGTTCGGTTCACCTGATAAGGTCAAAGTATTCTACGCAACTCACTAAACAGGAGATAAACATTAATGCAGGCACTTGGTTTTATAGAAACAAAAGGACTGCTTGCAGCCATTGAGAGCGCTGATGCAATGCTCAAAGCCGCAAACGTTTCTCTTTATGATAAAACGTTTACCGGCGGCGGGCTGGTAACTATAACAGTTATCGGTGACGTAGGCGCGGTCAAGGCTTCGGTAGATGCCGGAGCTGCGGCTGTAATGAACCTCGGTCAGGAACTTCTGATCTCTGTTCACGTTATCCCTAGACCTCATGAAGAAGTCGACAGGATGATGAAGCCGAACAGAAACCTCGGAGGAAACGACGGCGGCGACGATAACGGCGGTGGCGGCGGAGACGGCGCTCCGGTCGAAGAAGCTTCGGAAGAAACATCAGAAGAAACAGTAAATGAAATCTCGGAAGAAGTTAAAGAAGAAGCAGAACCTGTTATCGAAGAAGCGCCTGAAACAGCGGAAGAAGATGAAGCTGAAATAACGGCTGAAGAATCTGAAACTGCTGCTGACGAAAAACAGCCTGAGGCTGAGATCCATGAGACTCCGGCAGAAAGAGAAGCTGAAGCAGAGGCGAAAGCCCCTGAAGAAGCAGAGCCTGAAACTGAAGCCCCGGAAAAAACAGCTGAAGATGAAGAAACATTCGACAGTAAAACACTTACTAAAGAATGCATCGACGGAGTAGCGGCAGATAATGGCATTGACAAAGCAGTTAAAATTCTTCAGAATTGCAAAGTTATAAAGCTCAGAAATCTCGCCAGAGAGTACGAAGGTTTCGGAATCACAGGCAGAGAGGTATCTAAGGCTAACAAGGCAGACCTCATTGAAGAATTCATAAAGTATTATTTAAAGAAAAGTAAAAGATAATGAAAGGGAGGGGATTCTGATTCATGGAAAATATGGATTATGATTTACGTTCTATCCAGGAAGTAAGAAATCTTGCACGCCTTGGACAGGTCGCTCAGGACAGACTTTTTAATTATACAGACGATCAGATCGACAGAATCATCAGAAACATGGTTCGTGTAGCTGAAGAAAACGCTGTAATGCTCGCTAAGATGGCAGTTGAAGAAACTGGCTTCGGTAAGTATGAAGACAAGACTTACAAGAACCACATGGCTTCAACTATCCTTTATGAGTCAATAAAGGATCTTAAGTGCTCAGGCATCATCAGCGAAGATCCGATCAACAGAACTATGGATGTTGCAGACCCAGTAGGTCTGGTAATGGGTATCGTTCCTTCAACTAACCCAACATCTACAGTAATTTACAAATCGATCATAGCAATCAAGTCAAGAAATGCTATCGTATTCTCACCACATCCATCAGCTCTCAAGTGCACAGTAAAGGCTGCTGAGCTCATGCTCGAAGCTGCTGTAGCTGCAGGTGCTCCTGCAAACGTTATCGGCTGCATCACAATGCCTACTATGCCTGCTACAAACGAACTGATGAAAAGCAAGGAAGTTAAGCTCATCCTCGCTACAGGTGGTCCTGGAATGGTTAGAGCAGCATACAGCTGCGGTAAGCCTGCAATCGGCGTAGGTGCTGGTAACTCACCTGCTTACATCGAAAGAACTGCAGACGTTAAGAAGGCAGTTACAAATATCATGGCAAGTAAGACATTTGACTATGGTACTATCTGCGCTTCAGAGCAGTCTATCGTTTGCGAAGAATGCAACAAGGATGCTGTAGTAGCTGAATTCCAGAGACAGGGCGGCTACTTCATGACTGAAGAAGAAACTGCTAAGGTCTGCAAGCTCCTCTTTAAGAAGGGCAATGCAATGAACGCTAAGTTCGTAGCAAGATCTGCTCAGGTAATCGCTGATGCAGCTGGCATCACTATTCCTGCAGGTACAAGACTCCTCATCGGCGCACAGGGCGGCGTTGGTGAAGGTTATCCGCTTTCATACGAGAAGCTCACAAGCGTTATCGCTTTCTATGTTGTTAAGGACTGGCATGAAGCATGCAGCCTGAGCATCGAGCTCCTCCAGAACGGTATCGGCCACACAATGAGCTTACACACTGAGGACAGAAACATCGTTCTTGAATTCTCAAGAAAGCCTGCTTCAAGAATCCTCGTAAATACAGGAAGCGCACTCGGCGGTACAGGCGCAAGCACTGCTCTTCCACCTGCATTCACACTCGGATGCGGAACACTCGGCGGCAGCTCAGTTTCAGAAAATGTTACTCCGATGCACCTCGTAAACATCAAGAAGGTTGCTTACGGTATCAAGGACTGCACTACTCTGATCGCTGACGACCCTACATTCAACCACCCAGAGCTCCTCTCTGTACAGCAGGGCTGCTCATCACCTGCAGCTGCTCCTGCACAGAACGGATACCTTTCACCTGCTGAATATCAGCAGAAGAACAGCGGTATCAGCTATGGCGTAGGCTGCAACAGCTGCTCTGACAACCTCGCACCTGTAGCAAGCGATACTCCTATCGACATGAACGAGCTCAACAACATGATCAATGCGCTTGTAAAGGCAATGAAGGGCGAGAACTAAAAATGGCAGAACCAAATTATGAAGCAATTATGCAGATACTTATGGAAGCTGTAAAGAATGGCGTTAAGCCTGCAGCATGCGAAGCAGCAGCTGAAGATACAGTTCCTGTAGGGATCTCAAACAGACATATACACCTCTCAGAGAGCGACCTCAAGGCGCTCTTTGGCGAGGGCTATGAGCTGACTAACATAAAGGATCTTTCACAGCCTGGACAGTTCGCATGCAAGGAAGTAGTTACTATCTGCGGTCCTAAGGGCGCTATCGAAAAGGTAAGAGTACTCGGACCTTTAAGAAGCAAGACTCAGGTAGAAGTACTTCACAGCGACCGTTTCAAGCTCGGAGTTACTGCTCCGGCAAGACTTTCAGGCGACCTCGCAGGTACTCCTGGAGTTACAGTTATCGGTCCTAAGGGTTCAGTTCAATTAAAGGAAGGTCTGATCGTTGCGCAGAGACATATCCATATGACTTGCCAGGACGCTGAAAGATTCGGCGTACACGATGGTCAGATCGTAAGCCTTAAGGTAGACGGACCGAGAGGCGGCGTTTTATCAAACGTTATTATAAGAGCAAATGACAAGTCAAAGCTTGACTGTCACCTCGATACTGATGAAGCTAATGCAATGGATATCGGCTCATCAACAAAGGTAACTATCATTAAGTAGTTTCCTGATAAAACTGACAAATACAGAAAATCACAATTTTAAACACAAATTAACAAAAACAAAATCAATTTATTTAAAATTTATATGTTTTCTTAACAAGGAGGAAATTTAAAATGACTAAGTATGATGCACTCGGAATGATCGAAACAAAGGGTTTAGTAGGTTCAATCGAAGCAGCTGATGCTATGGTAAAGGCAGCTAACGTATACCTCATCGGTAAGGAACACGTTGGTGGCGGTCTCGTTACTGTAATGGTAAGAGGTGACGTTGGCGCTGTTAAGGCTGCTACAGATGCTGGTGCTGCTGCTGCTCAGAGAGTAGGCGAGCTCATCTCTGTTCACGTAATTCCTAGACCACACGCTGAAGTTGAAACTATTCTCCCTGCAGGTACAAAGGCTGAATAATTTAACTGAAGTATTCATACTCAATTAAATAAAATGCCCTGTCGGGCTATTTGGGGCGGGCTTGACCGCCCCTTTTTCAAAAATATTATTTTGTCAGTATGACAATTAAAACGTAATTTGTTACTCAGGAAAGTTTTTCTCTATTCATAATATTCTATAGGCGCGCGGGCGCGCGAAGTGCCTGACGCATTTATTTATTCCTCATACGTTCCGAACAGCGGAATGCCTGCGATTTCTATTCTTCCCGCTATTTATTATATGTTACTGATATCTGAGATGGGGAGAAGGATTACAAATCTGGGAGGATTTTATATTTATGAACAGAAAATTACACCTGATCCTGGCATTTATGGCGGCAACACTGCTCGTGGGAATCATGGCAGTGCCATCGATGGCAGCTACAGTTGTAGAAGGACCAACGCCTATTTTTGAAGGTGCAGCGACTGCTGACAACGATCTGACTATGTACAATGACAAGATCGCTTTATCATTCGCTGTAGGCACTAACAATTACTGGAACATGACACGCGGTTCGATTCTCGATATCGGTATAAATGATGGACAGAATAACTTTAAGCAGGACCTTACTAACGACTCTGAGTTCCTGCTCGACCTCTGGACTTCAACAGGAAGCTACCAGGGCGAGAATCTCCTGACAGACGTAGACGCAAAGTACAGCGTTGACGGAGATACCGCAAAGGTCGTTATGAAGACACGCTACTGGGTAGCTGATGCCAACAAGAACGGCAAGGACGACGAAGTTGAATTCGGTACAGTTCAGAAGCCGCTCAACGTTACGACTACATATACGCTCAAGGACGGCGATTCTTTTGTAACTATGGTTACTACAGTTGAAAACCCTGCAGGCAACAAGGTTACTTACAAGAACATGTACAGCGGATATTCCATCAGCACTAACGCAGCAAGCATGTACGGACCGTTCGGCTTCTATCCTGAAGTTAAGACTACAGGTATAGCAGTAGGTAAGGATGCAAAGGTCCAGGAACGTTTCGGTGAGTTCGTTGCTACTTACAGCGACAGCTACACTGCTTCAGTTCAGCTGGACGATGCTGACTCATACAAGGGTTCTTCAGGTTACAAGGATGTATACAAGCTCCGTGACATAGCTCCTGGTCAGACTGAGACTTATACAGGCGAGCTGCTCGTTTCTGATAAGAGCGAAACAGCTTCTATCATCTCTCGCTACATCGCTCGTGAAAACATTAAGGATGCTTCAAAGCTGAGCGGTACAGTTACAGATGACAGCGGAAAGCCTGTAGCAGGCGCTTATGTCATTATAGAAAAGACAGGCGTTTACATGCCGACTGAAAAGTCACAGAGCGTTAACGGCCAGGCCGTTGGTACTCCTGTAGCAAACATGATGCCTTTCGTTTGGACGAGAACAAATGAAAACGGAAACTATTCATTTGACCTTCCAAATACAGGCTGGAACGACGGAACAGAAAATGTTCTCGGAAACAGTGATTACACTTACAAGATCAAGGTCGAAGCTTCAGGCTATACTTCACTCCTCACAGATGAAATAAAGCTCACAGGCGACCAGACTCAGGACCTCAAGATAGAGC
>CAVGAH010000054.1:0-11196 GCA_963627215.1 bacterium
CGCTTTAAATATATATGCTGCGGTGAGCGAAAAAATTACAGTGAATTTATCAGAACATTACATATTTATTTTGTCCGAATTTATTTTATCCGAATTTATTTTTATACGAACTTCGTTGAGATTTTCGCAGTAGATAGCTATAATTAGCATTGGGCGAAGGCTCACCTGCATATCAGACAGAGGCTGATTAGATATTGAAAGCATAAGATATATCATTTGTGCATCATATTTACGAAAGGAAGATGGCTCACATGAAAGAGAGAAAAAAGGTCAAAACGGCACAGATACAAAGTCCGTTGTTTAATAAGCTTGATGAAATGGAAGCGTATCTCAGAAGAAGGATGAAGGAAGCATCTGATGACGGCGCTGACCTCGTGATGCTCCCGGAAATGTTCTATTGCCCTTACGCAACTGAAGAATTTCCGCAGAGAGCGGAGCATGAAGGCGGTTCGATGTGGCAGTTCTGCTCAGAAATTGCCGCAGAATACAGCGTCTATCTGGCAGCCGGCTCTGTACCGGAGCTTGATGTTGAAAGCAGCAAAGTCTACAATACAGCATATGTTTTCGACCGCAGCGGCAAGCAGATAGCAAAACACAGGAAAATGCATCTTTTTGACATAGATGTAAAGGGCGGACAGCGTTTTATGGAATCAGACACGCTTTCAGCAGGAAATGAGATAACCGTTTTCGACACAGATTTCGGAAAAGTCGGACTTTGCATCTGCTATGATATACGTTTCCCGGAGCTCACACGCCTCATGGCTCTGAAGGGCGCTGAGATAGTACTTGTTCCCGCAGCCTTCAACATGACGACCGGTCCGGCGCACTGGGAGCTTACATTTCGCGCACAGGCAGTTTTTAATCAGGTATACGTTTTAGGCACATCGACGGCACGCGATATGTCGAGGTCTTATCATGCGTGGGGCCATACGATTGCAATCGATCCGTGGGGAGATGTAAAAGGGCAGCTCGATGAAAATGAAGGCATGCTTATAACAGATATAGATCTTACGCGTATTTATGAGATACGCGAACAACTTCCGCTGCTTAAGCACCGCAGAACCGATATATACGATGTCGTAGAGTCAGAGCCTGAAAATCGGCTTTAGGTGCCCTGCAGCATGCTGTGAAAGCATAAGATATTAAAAAATTTTGACGCAGCCCGGCGTTCACCTGCGAGCATTTGAACTCGCAGGTGAGCGAGCTGCTTTTTGCGTTTTAATAAGTATTCTTGAAAAATATTCTGTATACATAATACCCTAAGGGTAACGTTTATATCCTTAATTTTCCATGTTGTTGAATAAAAATGTTGATGTCAAAAAATAAAAAGTAATCATTAATGCAAGTAAATTCAACGTATATGGGTCTGTCGGGCAGGTGATGACAAAAAATAAGCAAAAAAAGAATTGATATCAAACGTTCAATGTAGTATATTTAATGTACAACATTGAACAAAAGCTTGACCGAGTGTCATACTTTTCTCGATCATCCATGAGGCATAAGCCGTATGTATGCACGCAGGTGCGCGGATGTGGAGTGATTTGTTAAAGAACATTCGGTCAGGACAGTAACGACAGTGTTGTACACAGTTTTGATCTGCGTTATTTACTTATCACATTACACTAAGCATTAATTTATTGATTCATTATTGAATCGAAAGGAGAAATCATGGACAAGAAAGCGTATGTTCAGGAGTACATCGACAGAGCAAGAAAGGCACAGGAAGTATTTGCTGAATATCCTCAGGAAAAGGTAGACGAGGCTGTAAGAGCCATCGGAAAGGTAATATATGATAATGCCGAGGAGCTCGCTAAAACTGCTATCGACGAAACAGGCATGGGCGTTTATGAAGATAAGATCGCAAAGAACAAGGGTAAATCAAAGGCAACATGGGCTAAGCTCAAAGGCGTTAAGAGCAGAGGCATCATAAAGTACATCGATGATCAGGCTCTTGTAGAGATAGCAAAGCCGATAGGCGTTATAGGCTGCGTACCTCCTACTACAAACCCTACTATGACTCCGATGCACAACGCTATGATAGCTTTAAAGGGCGGCAATGCGATAATCGTTTCTCCGCATCCAAATGCAATCAAAACAGGTGTTGACACTGTTAACTATATGAGACAGGCGCTCACTGATATCGGTGCTCCTGTTGACCTTATACAGATAATCGAAGATACAGACCTTGAGATATCGGGACATCTTATGGCAATGTGTGATACATGCATATCTACCGGAGGTCCGTTCATGGTAAAGGCTGCTTTCTCAAGCGGCAAGCCTGCATTCGGCGTAGGTGCAGGAAACAATCAGGTACTCGTTGACAGAGGGATGGATATAGCAGACGTAGTTAAAAAGGTCGTGGCTGGCAGAACATACGATAACGGCGTACTCTGCACATGCGAGCAGGCAGTATATTTCCCTTCAGAGGATTATGATAAAGCAATAGAAGAATACAAAAAGCTTCCTGTATTTGTAGCTGAGGATCCTGCAGATGCGCAGAAGATAAGAGAATATCTCTTTAAGGACGGCGCTCTCAATAAAAAGGTCGTAGGACGTGACGCTACAGTAATTGCAGCAGCAGCAGGCGTTGAAGTCCCTGCTGATACAAAGATGCTTCTCGTTCCTATTACAGGTGACGCTACAGAGGAAGTGCTCGCAAAGGAAAAGCTCTGCCCTGTACAGGTTGTTTACAGCTACGCGGAGTGGGAAGATGCTGTTAAGATCGCTCATACAAACCTTACAGTTGATGGCCAGGGTCACAGCGTTACTATACATTCGAACGATAAAGAAAAGATTGAAGCAGCTGCGCTTGAACTTCCTGTTTCAAGATTCTCTATAAACCAGCAGGGTTCAAGCTCTCTCGGCGGCACGCTCACAAACGGTCTCAATCCTACGGCTACGCTTGGATGCGGTTCATGGGGCAATAACAGCATAAGCGAGAATCTCTGGTGGCATCACCTTGTAAATATCAGCCGTATTGCATATGTTATCCCAGGCAAGGCAGCTCCTACAGATGAAGAGATATGGGGCTAAGGCTGATTTAAACGGAGAAATTGAAATGATAAAAACGTTAGATCAGATGGTCGAGGCAGTAAAAGGCCGTAAGATAAGAAAAGTCGCGATAGCTGTTGCTCAAGATGACGATGTTTTAAAAGCTGTCCATGCAGCAAAAGAAGAAAATATCATAATTCCGGTGCTTGTAGGCGACAAGGACGAAATAGAAAAAATAGCCATTGCGAATGGACTCGATTTCAGCGATACTGAGATGATCGACATAAAGGACAAGGCAGAGGCTTGCAATAAAGCGGCATCGCTTATAAAGGAAGGCAGAGCTGATCTGCTGATGAAGGGCTTTGTTGATACTTCTGTAGTAATGAGAGCTGTACTGAATCCTGAAAACGAGCTTCTCAGAGGTGGTCTTATAAGTCATTGCGTAGTTCTTGAGGTACCCGGCTTCAACAAGCTTTATTATGTAACTGACGCAGCAATGAATATCGCCCCTTCGCTCGACGACAAGGAAGCGATAATAAACAACGCTGTAGAGGTAGCACATGCGCTGCAGAACGAATTACCTAATGTAGCAGTGCTCGCAGCTGTCGAAAAAGTAAATCCAAAGATGGAATGCACTCTTGACGCACAGGAGCTCACAGCGAGGAATGAAAGCGGCAAGATAAAGGGCTGTACGGTATATGGTCCGCTCGCTCTCGACAACGCTGTATCGCTCCATGCCGCTCAGCATAAGGGTATAACTCATCCTGTGGCAGGAAATGCCGATATACTGCTGGCTCCAGATATAGAAGCAGCAAATATGTTGAATAAAGCAATGGAACACTTTGCAAAAGCTAAAAAGGCGGGCGTTATCGTAGGCGCAAAGGTACCTGTCATTCTGACGTCAAGAGCTACGTCAGCGCAGTCAAAGTTGTATTCTATCGCTCTCGGTGCGCTTGTCGCAGGCTATGAAGGAGAATAGAGCATGTCAGATTATAAGATACTTATAATAAATCCGGGCTCCACATCGACTAAAGTAGCTGTTTACGAGGATGAAGAGCGTATAGCGTATAAGAATATATCGCACTCTGCGGAGACTCTCGCTCAGTTTAAGGAGATACCTGACCAGTTTGAATTCAGAAAGCAGGAGATCCTCAATACCCTTAAGGAAATGAATATTGAGATAAGCGATATGTCTGCGGTATCAGGCATAACTACTGGGCTCCTCCCGATGAAAGGCGGCGTTTATAAGGTAAACGAGCTTATGGCGGAGCACGGAAGACAAGGGATAGGAAGCAAGCATCCCGGAAATCTCGGACCTATGCTCGTATATGAGATCTCAAAGGAATTTGACATTCCGGGATTTTCAGTCGACCCAAGCAGCGTAGATGAATTCTGTGATGAAGCTCGCTTTACAGGTCTTGTAGAAATGAACCGTGTCAGCCGCGGTCATCCGCTGAATCAAAAACAGGTTGCCAGAAGATATGCAAAGGATACAGGAAAAAGCTACGAGGATATAAATCTTGTAGTAGCTCATATGGGCGGAGGAATATCTGTATCGGCTCACTGTCACGGCAAAATGGTCGATACTGTAGACAGTACGAACGGCGAAGGCCGTATGGCTCCTACAAGAACGGGCGCGCTGCCGGCAGCGCCTCTGGTAGAGCTCTGCTTTTCTGGAAAATATACAAAAAAGGAACTCAGAAAGAAAATATCCTCTACAGGTGGCTGGGTAGATCATTTGGGTACATCAGATGCTCTTGAAGTTGAAAAAATGGTAGAAGAAGGAAACGACTATGCAAAGCTCGTACTGAGTGCTACTGTATATGAACTTGCAAAGGATGTAGCGGCTATGGCGGCTGTAATGGATGGCAAAGTCGATGCGATACTGCTTACAGGAGGTATAGCTCATTCAAAGCTCATAACAGGAATGCTGGCTGACAAGGTAAGCTTCATCGCACCTGTAAAAATATATCCGGGCGAATATGAAATGGAAGCACTTGCGGCAGGTCCTATAAGAGTACTCAATGGAGAAGAAAAAGCCGTGGAATATACAGGCGAGCCTGTATTTAAGGGATTTTCAGCTTCAAATTAAAATATATCGGCTTAAGTGAAATAAGGAGAATATACATAAATTATGAAGGATTTTAATTTTATAATTCCACAGAATTGTCAGTTTGGTATAGGTTCATTAAAGAAGCTGCCTGAGCTTTTGGCAGAATGCGGCTCTGATAATGTAATGCTCGTTTCAGATCATTCTCTTGAAGAAATAGGTCTTGTGGCAAAAGTAAGAAAAGTCATAGAGGACGCAGGCATAAAGTACAGTGAATTCCTTGATATATATCCTAATCCTACAGTTGCTATGGTAGACGCAGCTGCCGAGGTTTATAAAAAAGCTGGTGCTACTTCAATGCTGGCTCTTGGAGGAGGCTCTCCTATGGACGTAGCAAAGTCAGTAGGCGTAATTGCAAAGTTTGGAGGAAGCATAACTGATTATGAAGGCGTAGGAAAAGTTCCCGGCAATATCGATCCACTCATTGCTATACCTACAACAGCAGGCACAGGTTCAGAAGTAACTGTTGCAGCCGTTATAGTAGATGAAGAAAGACACTACAAGCTTTCAGTACTTGGAAACGAGATTTCTCCGAGATACGCTCTTCTTGACCCGGAACTGATAATGACAGCTCCTGCATCAGTAGCAGCTGCATGCGGTGTTGACGCTCTCATACATGCTATGGAATCATACATAAACACAGACAGCAACGCATTTTCAGAAGCTATGGCTGAAAAAGCAATGGAGCTGATAGGAGGAAATATCAGAAGATTTGTGGCTAACCGCAAGGATGAGGCTGCAGCATGCGCGATGATGATAGGATCTAACTTTGCAGGTATCGCTTTCGCAAATAACCGTCTCGGTAACATACATGCAATGTCACATCCTGTATCAGCATTCTTCAATGTTCCTCATGGTGTTGCCAACGCAGTACTCATGCCGACTATATTTGAATTCAACGCTCTTGCAGACGAAGGCAAATATGCAAAGATATATCAGTATATTACAGGAAAGAAAGCCGGCGATGATTTTGTACCGCAGGATCTCGTAAAGGCTCTTAAGGAACTCAACAATGATCTCGGCATTGCTCCTTGCCTGGCAGATGTAGGCGTAACTGAAGATAAGATTCCTCAGATGTCAGAAGATGCAATGAAGAGTGGAAATGTAGCTGTAAATCCTAGAGCTACAAGATTAAAAGACATAGAAGAACTTTACAGAAAAGCTATGTACAAATAAAAAAATATTGATAGCAGGCACCATGCGCCTGAAAATGTGAGCGGTGACGCTCGAAGATATATTGAACATTGAAAATTTTATAACAGGAGAGAATATAATATGAGTAATATGGGAAACAATTCTGTTGTGCCACTGACACCGGCGCTCAACAAAAAACGTTATATGATTCTCATTATAGCAGCTGTTTTTAACCTTCCTACTGGTCTTGGAGCGAACTGGGCGCTTGTTCAGCCTTTTGTAAAGGAAAATTTCGGTCTTGACAGTGGAGCTGCAAATATGCCTTACTCTGTATTCATGGCATTCTTTGTAATAGGAAATATATTAGGAGGCCAGCTGCAGAATAAAAAAGGTGCAAAATTTGTAATAATACTCGGTAATATCATTCAGGATCTCGGCCTGCTCACGCTGGCTTTCGTACCGACATCTGCACCGTGGATGCTTTCAGCTACATATGGTCTGCTTGGAGGAACAGGCGGCGGTATGGCATACAATGCTGTACTGGCAGCTATCTCAAAATGGTTCCCTGACAGAAAAGGTCTTGCTTCAGGCATAATCGTAGCGCTTGTAGGCGCAAACGGACTTATAATGTCACCTATAGGCAATGCACTGCTGAATGATCTCGGATATACTGAGGCGCTTGTAGCTATCGCCGGTATTTATTTTGCGCTCTTTATCATAGGCATCTGGTTCATAAAGCTTCCTCCACAGGGCTTTATGGCGGATTATGTTCCTGCAGCTAAGGTAGTTTCATCGGGCAAAGATTATACTGCTTCAGAAATGGTAAGAACTAAGGAATTTTATATAATTGCGGGAGCTCTTGCTTTCGGTCTGTGCGCATACTTCCTGCTCAATCCTATGGTAAAGTCGCTTGCTATAGAAAGAGGTCTGACAGAAGCCGTAGCTGTAGTTGCAATAATGGTACTTTCGGTTGCGAACTGCTTCGGAAGAGTCATTATGCCTACACTGAGTGATAAATTTGGAAGAAAGCCGATACTTATCATATTATTCGGTGTATGCATGGCAGCAGTGCTGGCTATGATAAATGCAGGCGGATATCTCTATCTCTTCCTTGCAGGAGCTATCGCATTCTGCTATGGCGGATTTTTCGGCATATTCCCGGCTATAGTTTCAGACCAGTTTGGCGCAAAGAATCACGGCCTTAACTACGGTATAATTATGATAGGCTACGGTATAATAGTTCTTATATGCCCTAAGCTCGTTTCTGTAGGTGTAGGTTTTGCCTTTACATGCGCTGCTGTAGCATGCGTTTTAGGTATGATACTCGTACTTCTTCTGAAGTCACCGGGAAAGGCAAAGAAAGCTGCAAAATAAAAAACATTATACAAAAATTTTTCTACATTGATAAAACATTATACTGTGATAAAACATTATACTGTTATCAAATAATACACACACAAAGGCGGGGCCTGCGCAGGCCGGCTCCGCCGCAATTCATTAAAAACGCTGTTTAAATTCTCCAATTTAAATAAATTAACATTTAAGAAAAGAAAAAACCGTTTCGGAGTAACGCACCGAAGCGGTTTTTTCTTTTTTTGATATGTGACAGGCACAGTCTGTGGATCGGTATGAACAGCAGACTGTGCTAAATAAATGCCTGTTTGAGTTGTGAAAATGTTATTCCTGAGGTTGGAGAAGACTTTTCCATAATGCCAGACGCTCATCAAGAAACGCGGGAATGGCGTTCATGTCGCCGGCCTCTATGATATCTACCTGTTTTAAATAATTATCAGGCAGAGCATCAGGAATACCTTTTTCTATAGTTGCAGTTATTGCCTCGTATCTCGAATATTTAGATATACGGTAAACGATATCATCAAGCTGCACCATCATCATATTTCCGGACATTTCACCCAGATAAAAATTGAACTTCATGCTTGCTTCGTATTTTGCGTCGATGTCGAGACTATCATCATTCATGGCAGCCTTGAAGGCGAGCCCATACTCGCGAAGCTGCGAAATGCTGTCAGAAGAAGCGTTTCTGATCGCCAGATACATAGCTGAAAGTGCACATGAGATTTTAAACTCTAAAAGGTCGTTTTGATTTCTTTTAGAAGCAAGTATGCCATATATCATAGGGTCAAAAAGCTTCTGTGAAAATTTATCTACGACGAATGTGCCTTCAGGGCGGCGTATCTCAAGGATACCGAAAGCTACGAGGACTTTAAGAGCCTCTCTGACCGCATTTCGGCTCACTCCCAGCTTTTCGCTGAACTCTACCTCGGTAGGTATTTTTTCACCGGGCTGAAGCTCACCGCTTATAAGGGCGTCTGTAATGCGCTCTATAAGTATCTCGGAAATAGGTCCCTTAGGCAGCTCGTCGAATAATTTTGCTTTGTTCATTTTATATTTTTCCTTCCTGTCAGGGGATATACATAGTAACACATACAACCTTTATAGTATCACTTTCTCGCTGCAGCCACAAGACAAACAGCCACAAATAGAATATGTACACAAGAAAAAACAAGAAAAATTCCGCAATACTTATTGACAATTTTTAAACAAGCAATATAATGTATACAATAAATTTTTTGGAAAGACGGAGTTTGAGAGCATCAGACCCGTCTTTAATATGTGTAATACTTAAATTTGTTATTTAGATTCTCCAATTTAAATAAATTAACGCTTAAGAAAAAACGCTTCGGAGTAACGCACCGAAGCGTTTTTTCTGTTTGTGTTAATAAAAGTGGGCGCGCCTGCGCGCTAACTAAGCTGGGCGTTAAATTAACTTTTTATCCCAACCTCTGTTCTGCTTAATAAGGCATGACTATCAGCAAATTTTTATTACTTTATGTGAGTAATATTTTATCATCGGTTAAAATATCTGTAAATGCAGAATAGAAGTGAGATATTAAGCGCAGAGCGTAAGAAATTTCTCATGTATACGTGTGTCATCAGTAAGCTCAGGATGGAACGCAAGCGCTATCTGATTTTTGTATTCAACGCCTACGATGCGATCCCCGACCGTTCCGAGGATATGTACACTGTCTGAGCTTGCAGCCTGCTCGTCTGCGGGAGCAGACACAGTCACGCCGTCATTAATTTTCTCGACGTAAGGCGCTCTTATAAAGCGCATTTCAAAAGGTCCGATCCCGGCTACATCGTGCATGCCGGAGAAGCTTCCGAGCTGGCGTCCGTAAGCATTCCTGCGTACAGTCACAGGAAGAGTGCCGAAGCATCGCATATCATCATTGCCGATAGTTTCAGCAAGAAGTATCATACCTGCGCATGTAGCGAGGACAGGCAGCCCAGCATCGATCTTTGCCTTGAGAGTATCGTACATTCCGAGCTCGCGGAGCAGCTTGTTCTGGACAGTAGACTCGCCGCCCGGGAGCACGAGACCGTCAAAATCCTGCTCGCAGTCTGCCGCCTGGCGCAGCTCGACACACTCAGCACCGAGCTTTTCAAGCATCTTTTCATGCTCGATAAATGCTCCCTGTACAGCAAGGACTGCGATCTTTAACTTTTTATTTGAATTTAAATCCGATATGGACATAATTATCCCTCTCCTTATTTGCCTCTCTCAGCCATGAGGAGCTCGATCTCAGCTTCATTGATACCGACCATAGCTTCTCCGAGATCTTCAGAAAGCTCAGCAATCAGCTTAGCGTTAGTGAAATTAGTTACAGCCTTTACGATAGCGTTAGCGCGCTTTTCAGGCTTGCCTGACTTAAATATACCCGAACCAACGAAAACACCCTCAGCGCCGAGCTGCATCATGAGCGCTGCGTCAGCAGGAGTAGCAACGCCACCCGCAGCAAAGTTTACAACAGGAAGCTTGCCGTTTTCGTGAACATAGAGAACCAGATCATAAGGGACCTGAAGCTCCTTAGCAGCATTGAAAAGCTCGTCCTTTCTCATAGAAACAAGACGTGCGATCTCAGCATTCATCATGCGCATATGACGAACAGCCTGAACTACATCGCCTGTACCCGGCTCGCCCTTTGTACGGATCATAGAAGCACCTTCATTTATACGGCGAAGAGCCTCTCCGAGGTCGCGCGCGCCGCATACGAAAGGAACCTTGAACTGAGTCTTGTCGATATGATAAGTATCATCAGCAGGCGAGAGCACTTCACTTTCATCTATATAGTCGATCTCGATAGCTTCAAGTATCTGAGCCTCAACGAAATGACCGATACGGCACTTAGCCATAACAGGAATAGAAACAGCGTCCTGGATGCCCTTTATCATCTTAGGATCGCTCATACGAGAAACGCCGCCCGCAGCGCGGATGTCGGCAGGAATGCGTTCGAGCGCCATTACAGCGCATGCACCTGCAGCTTCAGCTATCTTAGCCTGTTCAGGAGTAGTAACGTCCATTATTACGCCGCCCTTGAGCATCTGAGCGAGCTCCTTGTTTAATTCATATCTGTTTTCTGACATCTTATATCCTCCATTATTTAACAAATAAATTCCTAAATAGATAATACAGTAATAAAGATAAAACAGCCCATGCGTCACCGCATCAACATTCGGCGGACTGACCGCCGTTTTGTATACATATATTCATCTTTAAAAAACCGTTGCTATGTATTATAATCATGATTGACCATATTAAAATCACCAAAATAAATATATTCAGAATGGTCAGATAAAGGAAAACTGGTATTATGATAACATATTCTTTTTCAGATATAGGGTCAGACAGCCTGTACGAGCATCTGTACAAATGTATAAAAAACGATATAATAAGCGGCGCTCTGAGCGCCGGGACAAAGCTGCCGTCAAAGCGCAGTTTTGCGAGTAATCTGGGTATAAGCACGATAACAGTAGAAAACGCATATCAGCAGCTAATAGCAGAAGGATATGTTTTTTCCGTGCAGAAAAAAGGGTATTACGTATGCGATATAGACGAAGACTCCGTCCTGCGAAGCGGAGGAATAGGCGCCGCCCCCGCG
>CAVGAH010000054.1:11206-13734 GCA_963627215.1 bacterium
CCGCCCACCCCCCAACCCAACCCACACGCCCCAACATCACCCCCGATGCCCCTGGCGCTACCAACCAACCCAACCCAACCAACGCGCCCCATAATAACCGACTTCACCACCACCCAGACCGCGCCCGAAAACTTCCCGTTCACCATATGGGCGCGCCTTCTCCGCAGCGTCATCAGCGAAGAAAAGGAAGCGCTGATGACGCCCTCGCCGTCGGCCGGCACGGCCCGCCTCCGCCGAGCCATATGCGCGCACCTGCGCGCATTCCGCGGCATGAACGCAGCGCCGGAGCAGATAATAGTCGGCGCCGGCACAGAATACCTGTACAGCCTGCTGATACAGCTGCTCGGCGCGCAGCGCGTATACGCCGTAGAAGACCCGGGCTACAGAAAAATATCAAAGATATACGGCAGCCACGGCATAAAATGCTGTCATATACCGCTTGACGCCGGCGGCGTCGCCATGCAGGAGCTGGAGGCTTCCGGCGCAGACATCCTTCACATCTCGCCGTCGCATCATTTTCCTACAGGCATAGTAACGCCGATAAGCAGGCGCTACGAGCTGCTCGCATGGGCGGCGAAGTCGGACTCGCGCTATATAATAGAAGACGATTACGACAGCGAGTTCCGTCTGGAGGGCCGCCCGATACCGACGCTCAGCAGCATAGATGTTATGGAAAAGGTCATATACATGAACACATTTTCAAAAAGCCTGACGCCTACCATAAGAATAAGCTACATGGTGCTTCCGGAGCATCTTGTCCGCAGCTTCTACGAAAAACTGTCATTTTATTCCTGTACAGTGTCAAATTTCGAACAGCTCACTATGGCACGCTTTATAGACGAGGGCTACTTTGAAAAGCACATAAACAGGATGAGGACTTTTTATCGAAACAGAAGAGACGAGATACTGCAGGCGATAGCGCAGAGCCCGCTCGCGGAGCACGTAAAGATAACAGAAGAAGACGCAGGACTTCATTTCCTCATGAAAGTAGACACAAAGCTTACCGAACAGGAATTCCACCGCGAAGCGCTGAGCCGAGGCATACGCCTCGCACCGCTCTCAGACTACTACGACGACCCGGGCCGTGCTCCTGTAAACACATATATCATAAACTATTCGGACATACAGCCCGAAAGGCTGAAGGAAGCGATAGAAGCACTGAATGCAGCTCTGAGCAGATAAAAAAATATATATAAAATAGCAAGACCGCCCGCCACAGTCAATGGTTCCCTGTGGCGGGCGGTTTTTTACGTTACAATTTATGCTGCAATTATTTTTCTGCCATAGTGAAAAAACGTTCAAGCTCTTCGGTCTCATACTTAGTAATAAGATTAAAAAGCTCCTGAACGCCTTTCTGTTTAGAAGTCTCATACATCCTGAAGCACCTGTAATATTTGCCGGAATCACGCTGCTTTATATTTACAGGCAGAAAACCGGCTTTCATGAGCTGAAGGTTCATAAGCATGCGCCCCGTGCGGCCGTTCCCGTCTATAAAAGGGTGTATAGTCTCAAAACGCAGATGAGTCTGAGCTATCCGTTCAAAAAGCTCATCATCGCCGTTCATAATATTACAGAGCGTGTCCATGGCAGCCGTGATGTTTTCGTGAGGCAGCATTTGAATATTTCCGACATGAACAGGTATTTTACGGTATACCCCAGCATTATCGACATCAAAGAAAAGAATATTTTTATGAATGCGAGCAATGGAATCAAGTGATATCTCAGGCAAAGTTACGATATAGTCCCAGGCATGGCTGCATCCAAATACTTCCATATTTTCCACTGCAGAATAATCATTAAGAAAAGAATCAGACTTTATTATATATGCCGTGTCATATTCGGTAACAGGACTGCCCTCGATGGCGTTCGTATTAAAAACGTAAGACGCTTTAAAATCGTCTATATACCTTTGAAATACAGCAGAATGAGGGTGAAGACTCATGTATTCCAGGAAGCGCTCTTTGCCGGCGGTAAGCGCTTCAAGCGTTATATCGCTGTTCCGGGTATTTTTCAGCATGATATTTTCCTTCCTTCTTATTCATCAGCTTTCGGGCGGTATCTCACTGCAGGCAAGTATCGCCGCGATACCGTCAGTTATCTTCTGATAATCCTCAAGCAGATTGCTGAGCCGCGCAAGCCCTTTTTCCTCTATATGGTAATAAACGCGCACGCGCCTTTTGCCGACCTGCTCCTCGCGGTCAGATATGAATTCGTTATTAAGAAGCTTGTAGAGAGTAGGGTAGAGCGTGCTCTCGTTCACATCCATATTTCCGCCCGAAAGCCTGCTGATAAGCGTGCTCAGCTGATAACCGTACAGGTCCTTCTTGCTTAACAGAAAAAGTATGATAAGCTCGACCGTTCCCATTTTAAAACTGCTGCGTCCTCTTGCCATAAATATTGAACCTTTATTTAAGATACCTTTCCATTTTTTTGAATGTCTAATAGTATGTCCTTTTGTAAATTCAGGACGCCTACTGTTGCCTGCGAAATATACGTAACGCTCCGTTTACAGGGAATTTCAACTACGC
>CAVGAH010000055.1:0-4708 GCA_963627215.1 bacterium
TCTGTCTGTCTGTCTGTCTGTCTGTCTGTCTGTCTGTCTGTCTGTCTGATTATGGCGACAAAGCTCATGCCTGTCAACCCCCTTTTCGCTATAATCTAAAAATAGTTTAGCACAGCTTTCAAAGAAAGGCAAGAGGGTGTTTTTCAATATGGCGGCTTGCAAGTCATGCACCACCAGTTCAACTGGTGGTTTGATTTTGCCCCTATAAGGGGCCATTGCCTGCAACGCCTGAAAGGCGGGTGCCTCAAGCAATTATACCGGCTGGCCTCTATAAGAGGCTATTTTCTTGTATCTTCTCTTTTAGATTCTTCTTTTTGTTGTTTAATGTATTCTTTTACCGCATCTTCTGTGATATTGCCCACTGTTGCTACATAATACCCTCTTGCCCAAAATGCTTTTGTCCATCCATTCGCGTATTCCGGATATTTATCATGTATCATCAAAGCGCTTTTTCCTTTTATATAACCTACCACATCTGATACTCTCTCACTTGGTGGAATTACTAAACACAAATGTACATGGTCTGCGCATACTGCACCTTCTACAATTTCTATATTGCGATAATCGCATAGTCTTTTTATTATATCTTTTACATCTGCTTTTAATCTTCCGTACATTATGCGTTTTCTATACTTCGGTCTAAATACTATGTGATATTGGCATTTATACCTCGTATGTGATAAACTACTACTGTCCACGTCGGACCGCCTCCTATTCATTTAGTATCGGCTTGAGACACCTTTACTATCTTACCATAGGAGGCTTTATTATACATTTTACAACGTCACTACTACACTATTCTCCCCAGCATAGCTGGGGGATTAGCTCTTTCATTTACACTGCAGCTGAAGCTGCGTAAAATGCGCAATTTCTATAGCTGAACAGCTCGCCTATATGCTTCACTTATTAACTATACTCCCGACATTTTTTATAGCGATAGATATAGTACCGTTTGAATTGTTTATAAACTCTACGTATTCCTGGTTATTGAAAAAGTCAGAAGGAATAGATATCTCAATGCCCGTATCCGTCTTTATCTTGTGGACGCGCCCGGCGCGTGCGGCGTATTCTCTGTCCATATTCACAGCCTGCGGTACTCCGCTGCTTCTCACTTCGAGTACGAACTCGTCCGCCATAGACTGCGACTCAGGAAATACAGCGCGGCTCAGCTCTTCCGTATCGAGCTTGTCAGACACCTCTGCATTATCCATAAGGAATGTCTTTGCTCGAGATATTATCTCTGCACTGTTCCCGCCGTTGTTCTCTGCGACCTTTTCGGCAGCAGCCTTTACCCTCTTAACGGCTTCCTTCGGCGATACTGACTGAGTACAGCTTATTATCTTGTCAGGTATTACCATGACGTCCTCGCCGTTTACAGACCGCTTCTTATCGAAATATTTTACCTTCCATGTACCAACGCGCACAAATATGAACGATGATACCTTCTGAGACATGCCCGGCATTATCCCGTAATGGCGTATTATCTCATTTCTGAAAAAACCGTCCCCCTGCACTATCTGATGTGTGTACCCCGTCTGGCTGTTAAATATCATCAGCCCAACGTAACGTTCCTCATCGCGCACAAAATCAACAGCAACAAAGTCAGCCGACGGCTGTTCCTCTGCAAGCAGATAAAAGTCCGCTATACGCTGAGAAAGCCCTTCAGACCATTCCTTAAATGACTTTGCGCCGTTCTGATAGTCAAGCAGCGACCTCATGAAATCCCCCTCCGGCTCAAGCTGCGCCGACACCGCGCCCGCATCCTTCAGAGATTTTTCTATATGCTTCTCCAGATACTCAAAAACTCCGTCAGCCCCTACGTCAAGCTCCTCGCCGGACGCAATGACCATTTCTGAGCTCATATCGAATATATGCAGAATAGCTTTCGTTATATTTAACATATCAATTTTCCTTTTTAATCTAAAAAGCCGCGCGTAAACACCGCGTTCATTATATATGAGCTGCATACGTGCTTCCGCGCGGTCTCCCGCCGCGCGTCACGCCGTCTGCGCCGGGCGCAGCGTAACACGCGTTATTTATTCGTTTAATATTATTTATATATTGCCCTGTCTGTTCAGGCTGCCTGTTCATGTTACCTGTTCCTGTTACCTGTTTATGTTACATAGTAACGAGACAGAACTTGAGAACAAAGAGTACAGCGATAGCTGTAACTACGATATCCTTCTTTGTGTACTTTCCGCTGAATAAAGTCAGAAGAACGTAAGCGATAGAGCCTATGCCGATACCGTTAGCGATAGAGTATGTGAGCGGCATCATTATAAGTATAAGGAACGCAGGGATAGCTGAACGCATATCGTCCATATCTACCTTTGTCATGTTCTTTACCATGAGAACGCCTACGTAGATGAGCGCAGGAGCAGTCGCAGCGCTCGGGATTATGGCCGCAAGAGGGCTGAAGAGCAGGCATACAGCGAAGCAGATACCTGTAACAAGGCTCGCAAGACCGGTTCTTGCACCTGCAGCAACGCCTGAAGCTGACTCTACGAATGTAGTGCATGTAGAAGTACCGAATACAGCGCCGGCAACAGTTGCTACAGAGTCACTCGTCATACACTTGCTGACATTGTGAGGATCGCCGTTCTCGTCGATCATGTTTGCTTCAGCAGCAGTTCCGTATAAAGTACCGAGAGTATCGAACATATCTACGAGCAGGAATGTGATAATGAGTACGATCGCATTAAACACGCTTCTGATGTGAGCGCCTGAGAATGCCGCCTTCCAGCCTTCAGTGTCAAACAGACCTGTGATACCGATAGCGCCGAAATCCTTAAACGACTGGCTTATATTGCTGAGATCGAGTGAAGGTACCTGTCCCATAAATATATAATATATAACTGTTGAAGCGATTATTCCGATAATAACAGAACCCTTTACGTTACGCTTAGCGAGAACGCCGATGATTATAAATCCTATCAGCGCAGTAAGCGCAGGAGCTATTGCAACGAAGCCCTGTTCAGGGTCTGTGAGCGCTCCGTGGATGTCAACGAACTGAGATACAGTGTACTGGTTCTTCTGTATGATACCGGCATTCTGGAAACCGATGAATGCGATAAACATACCGATGCCGGCAGGGATAGCCTTCTTGATATTGTCAGGCATAGCTGTCGCGATATAAGTTCTCGCGCCTGTAACTGAAAGTATCATGAAAACGATACCTGAAAGGAATATTATCACCATTCCTGAGTGATAGCCTGTTATGAGGTCTGTTCCTGCGAAAAACGCTCCTGATATGAAGCATGAGCAGAAGAACGCGTTCAGGCCCATTCCGCAGGCCTGAGCGAAAGGCATCCTTGCGTAGAACGCCATCATAAAAGTACCGACTACTGCAGCGAGTATAGATGCGATATATACAGAGTTCCATATCTGACCTATTACCGCAGCGTCAGCGCCTTCGCCTACGAGCCAGCCTGAAGCGCCGCCCGCAGCTACCTGATTTGGATTTACAAACACAATGTACGCCATAGCAAAGAACGTGGTAAGACCGCCGATTATCTCTGCTCTGACTGTAGAATTACGTTTGGAGATCTCAAAAAAATTATCCATAAAGTGATCCTCCCGATAAAATGTTTCGGTCGCTTATCAGCAACCGTTTTAAAATTAATGATAATTGCAATATATCTGCAAATGGATGATTGCAGCACGGCCCTACAGCCGCATGAAAAAAGACGCTGTCAGCGCATGGCAACGCCTTATTTTCACATTTTTTAATTACTTTCCTTCGTAAGTAAGAACTGAGGCTACATCGTAGCCTTTGAGCTTTTCGCGGCCCTTGAGTCCGGCAAGCTCAAGCAGGAATACTATCTTTACTACTTCGCCGCCGAGCTGTTCTATGAGCTTTACGGCTGCTTCCATAGTGCCGCCTGTAGCCATGAGGTCGTCTACGAGGATGACCTTCTGGCCCGGCTTGAGTGAATCTTTGTGAATTTCTATTTCTGCTGTGCCGTATTCGAGCTTATATGCCTGTGATACTGTTTCTCTCGGAAGCTTGCCCTTCTTTCTTACAGGGATGAAGCCCTTTCCGAGTGCATAGGCTATAGGGGCTCCGAATATGAAGCCTCTTGCTTCTGCTCCGGCAACCAGGTCGCATTCTGTGTCGCCTATGAGCTTTATCATTTCGTCTATCGCCAGCTTAAGTCCCTCAGGGTGCTGTATGACTGTTGTTATGTCTCTGAATATTATTCCTTTTTCCGGATAATCAGGGATGGCTGTAACGTAATCTGCAATACTCTTGCTCATGACTTTCTCTCCTTTTTATAAAAATATCTATAATTAATTCTGCTTTCTTACTATCATGTATTCATCGTACAGGCAGTAATACGGGCAGTCGCGGAACGTGTCTGTCAGGAATCTTTCCATTTCGTCTTCGTCCAGGCTTATGTCGCACATATACACGTCGTCTGTTTCGTCGTAAATGTAATACATGCAGGTCTCGCAATTTACAGGGCCTTTTGCCATAGAAACCTCCTCTTTTTCATGTGCTCGTTTATTTTCTTATGCTTTTTGGTCTGTGCAAAAAACAAAAAGCACTCCAACCTTGGTATTATACAACATAAATGCTGTTCTTTGCTATTATAATTTTCGTAAATACAGGGCGCCTTTTTATTGCCTGCAAAAATACGTGACAATTGAAGCCCTGCCTGTTGCGTAGCTTGCAACGGCGCCAGCGGAGCTTCTGCTCCGCCCGGGT
>CAVGAH010000055.1:4718-13090 GCA_963627215.1 bacterium
TAGAGGCGGGGGACATCTGGCGCTACGTTATATTTTTGTTAATTGCATAACGATTTTCATAGTTTTCCGGCGCCAAAAAACCTCGAAGGAGTCATGCTTAAACCATGACCCCTTCGAGGTTTTCGTTTGTTAATATAATCGAATCTGATTGCAGAAACTCTATTTGATTTCCACGTTCATAGTAACACAGCAGCTCTCATAAGGCAATAGCAAAAAATATTTTTTTGACAAATAAAACAAAAAAATATCAATCGTATTACCTGCTTCATATATTCTATATATTTTGTATACTCATATTCTACACGGCTAGGATCAAATATGTTTATCCCTATTCTGAGTTGCTTTAAAACTATTTTTTATCATATCACTTATTTACTATCCGATGTCTCCTAATAACTATATACTTTACTATAATTTTAATACAGACAAAAAGACGCCCTGCATGCCCGCCCGCCTGTATCAGTGTCCCGAATTTACAGAAAAGTATATGATTTTATTTTTCCTACATATTATTTTATTGCATTATTTCTGCACAAAAATATTGCATTATTTTTTCTATTATGATAGGATATTGAAGTTTACGGAAAAACATTCACATATTTGCAATGTCCGATAGTACTGACCGGAGCGCTGATGCGCTTTCGGGATGCCTGAAGGAACGTTGCTTTTTTTATCTTCATACGCAAAATTTCAGAGAAAAGGGGGAAAACAAAATGAAAGAAAAAGATCTCATTTCCGAAACTGCGGGCAGCGCTCCTGCGGTCCATACAGAAAACAAAATGGGCACGATGCATATGCCGCGCCTGCTTTTCACGATGTCTATACCTGCTATATGCTCCATGCTGCTCCAAGCTGTTTACAACATCGTCGACAGCATATTCGTTTCACACATAAGCGAGGAAGCGATGGCCGCCGTAACGCTCGTATTCCCTATCCAGATGCTTCTCGTCGCTGTCGGCGTCGGCACCGGCGTAGGTTTGAACTCGCTCATATCAAGGCGTCTCGGCGAAAGAAAAATCGACGAAGCGAACTCTGCCGCGACTCACGGTTTCCTGCTGATACTTGTAAACTGGGCGGTATTCTTCCTGTTCGGTTTCTTCTGCTCAAGACCGTTTTACGCATGGTACGCAGAGGACAACGTCGGACTCGTTGATATGGCTACATCATACGGAACTATAGTTCTGTGCTTATCCGGCTTCATGTTCACTCAGGTAACGTGCGAAAAGATATTGCAGTCTACCGGAAACATGGTCATGCCTATGGTCTCAAACATGATCGGCTGCATAGCAAACATCATACTCGACCCTATCATGATATTCGGATATTTCGGATGCCCGGCTATGGGCGTTGCAGGCGCAGCCATAGCGACCGTAATAGGCCAGTTCCTCGGAATGTGTACCGTACTGTGCTTCTTCTTCCTGAAGTCTCACGACGTTAAAGTATCGTTCAAAAATTTCAGAGTTTCCGGCCGCATGCTCAAGGACATATACATAGTAGCGCTTCCGAGTATGCTGATGCAGGCTATCCCATCATTCGTAAACATTGTGCTCAACCAGATACTTATAGGCTTCTCTGTTACAGCTGTATCGGTGCTCGGCGTTTACTTCAGGCTCCAGTCGTTCATATTCATGCCGACATTCGGCCTCACTCAGGGCGCTATGCCTATCATGGGCTACAACTACGGCGCGCGCGACCGCGAGCGTCTGATACACGTAACTCGTCTGACTGTAACTACCGCCGTAATCATCATGATATGCGGTCTGCTGCTGTTCCAGACATTCCCGTCACAGCTCATGTCGATATTCGACGCGGGCGACGACATGATGCGCATGGGTATAACAGCAATGAGGCTCCTGAGCTTATGCTTCGTTCCTGCTGCTATCGGTGTAACATTCTCTACGTTCTTCCAGGCGCTCGGACACGGCATATACAGCCTCTTCATGACACTGCTCAGACAGGTGATCGTGATCATGCCTGCGGCCTGGCTGCTCTCAAAAACGTCTCTCGGCGTTACAGGCGTATGGCTTTCGTATCCTATCGCTGAAATATTCGGCTTTACGTTCGCTATATTCCTCTTCATGCATCTCTACAAAAAAGAGATAAAGCCTATGCCTCTTCACAGACAGTAAGCTATCATAAGGCGGCTCTGTACGTTCATACACATCAAAGCTCATATAAATACAAAAGCTGTCGAAGGTCTGTTGATCTACGGCAGCTTTTTATTGCGTAATTATTAATTTTCAAGTTATTGATTTCCAAATCTCCGCGCGTCACCGCGCCTACAGTGCTGCGCAGCAGTATATCCCTGCATTCCCATGCCTGAGACTATCTAAAAGAATATATTTGCCAGCAGTGAATAAATAACCATCACAGGTGGCGTAATGATCTTTGAAGTCAGCCTGAATACTATCAGAAGCATCAGGAACATAGGTCCGAGCTGATAAAATCTCCAGTACCACGGCTTGCGCTCAAGGTCGAATATCTGAGTGATAAAATTCCATCCGTCCAGCGGCGGCAACGGTATGAGGTTAAATATCATAAGCACGAGGTTTATCTGAACAAGGCTGAACATTATCTGCATCAGAATACCCATAAGAGTGCTTCCGAGCGGCAACAGCGTTATAACACGCGCAAGCCCCATTCCGACTACAGCTATGATAAAGTTCATAGTCGCTCCCGCAATCGCTACAGCGGCCTCTCCGAGCCTTCTGTGCTTATAATAATTCGGGTTGACCTGTACAGGCTTGCCCCATCCGAAATGGAAAAACACAAGCATCACAAGACCTATCAGGTCTATATGCGCTACAGGATTAAGCGTCAGACGCCCCTGCGCTCTCGGTGTTGGGTCGCCGAGCCTGTCGGATACCCACGCGTGAGCGAACTCGTGCATTGCGAAGCCTATTATCAGCCCCGGAAGTATCCACAGTGTGTCCATTACATAATTCATTAAAGATCCAAACAAATTCAAACTTCCTTTCCGCTCTCTTCGGGCAACGCTCTACTGCATACTGGCTATATGAGTTATGAACTGCTTAGCCGAGCGGCCTGAGCGGCTCGTCTGCCTCATATCCCATTTATTGGCTTCAGCCATAAGCTTATCTTCATCTATTTCAAGACCCTGCTTCTCGGCTATAGACTTTACGATCTCTGTATACAGCTGCTTATCGGGAGCCGTAAACGTTATCTTAAGCCCGAAGCGGTCTGCGAGTGACTGGCGCTCGTGTATGCCGTCACTCATATGTACCTCGCCGTCAGTGTCGTTTCTGTCCTTCCAGGTCTCCTTTACAAGGTTGCGGCGGTTAGTCGTAACATACAGCAGGACATTATCCGGCTGGACCTCAACGCCGCCGTCAAGCACAGACTTGAAGTGCTTGTACTCTATCTCAGTATCCTCAAATGACAGGTCATCTATAAATATTATAAACTTGCATCCCCTTCCCGAAACAAGCTCCATGATCTCGCTTATATCAAAAATACGCGATTTAGGCAGGTTTATCATACGCAGCCCCTCATCGCCGAATTTATTAAGCAGCGCCTTTACGCTTGAAGACTTTCCTGTTCCCTTGTCTCCGTAAAGCAGGACGTTATTTGACTTTCTTCCGTGAACGAATACTTCCGTATTTCTGATGAGCTGCTGCTGCTGGAATTCATACCCGATAAGGTCATCAAATGTAATAGGATCCTGATTCTTGACGCCGACAAGCTTTCCGTCCCATACGAATGCCTTGAATTTGCCGAGTATGCCGCAGAAATTCTTTCTGTAATACGCGCTCAGCGCGTCAACTGCGGCTCTCGATGCCCCCGGCGTCCCGTCAACTGCATCAAAAACAGCCTTTATCTGCGCAGCTCTGCCATCCTCTGCGATATGCGGCTTTATAGCGCATACGCACTCTCTGCCGTCGTCAAAATGCTCTGCCACTTTATTCCAGTCAACATTGAGCATTTCCTTTATATCTGTTATATCAGCCGCAGCAAGCTCCGCAGTTATATCGTCAAGCTGTCCGCGCTCCGCTTTAAGGCTGAACGTATTTTCGCTCTCAGCTACGAGCCTGTAGATATAGTTTTCCCAGTAAGTGCCGTCCGTATCGCCTAAAGGCATAGCCGCGAGAATGCGTCTCTGAAGCTCATAATACATATCCTCGACTTCTTCCCTGCTGCAGCCGCTTTCACAGCCCTGTACGGCAGCATGAGCTGCCTCGACCCCGCGAACTATTTTTGACGCCATTTTCATAATTTCGTCATTTCTTATATTGTCATAGAATAATAATCTTTTAGTGTTCATTTTACTTTCATCTCCGTATCTAATATTCACAACATTTCACTTTTCCATATACGGCCGAGCCGCAAAGTGATATTTTCTATAAGGTAGTGCCGGATGTTCTCCGCCTCTATAGGCGGGTTCCATTCTCGACTTTCGGTGGCGGATCATAATCTCCCACCGAAACCCGGGCGGAGCAGAAGCTCCGCTGGCGCCGTTGCAAGCTACGCAAAGCGAGCTTGTCAGTGCTCTGCTACGCTTTAAAACAAATTTCTACTATTCTATCACAATGAGCAGTTATTGCAAATATATTGTATGTATGGGAGGTAATTTTTACATGAATAATAACAGAAATTTTAACCCTGCTGTCTGCGCGGCAGTTCACAAGGTAAGACCTGGCGAGACTTTATACGGCATCGCGCGCGACTACAACACAGATTATCAGCGCCTTATGATGCTCAATGGCATAACGAATCCGAGCAACATAGCCATCGGCCAGGAAATATGCATACCGCACGGCAGCAATAATTCCGGGGATTCTGCAGACGATCCCGGAATGAATGGCGCGAATGTAAGACCTCGCCCCGATCGCCCGTCACCGGGCCAACATCAGCGTCCCGCAAACAGGACGCATACCATCGCCACAGGCGATACATTATACGGCATATCCAGAAATTACGGCGTATCGCTCGCAAGCCTTATGTCATGCAACCCCGGCATAGACCCGTATAACCTGCAGGTCGGCTCAAAATTAAACGTACCGCCTGCATCACGTCCTTCAGCCGCTGCTCCGCGCGTTTCCGATGCAGATAATAATAATAATAATAATAATACAACTACAGCAACGCCCGCAGCCCAGCCCCCTCAAACGTCCGTATCACAAGCTTCAACGCCGCAAGCTCCCGCATCACAGCCTTCATCTGCATCCGATACTATGACTGACAGCAATATAAATCGTACAACTACAACAATATCAGAAACAACAAACAACAGGATACAAAATTTGGAACATGAAAGCTCAAAAATTATATATACCGACATGAATGCCGAGGGAAACACATCGCAGGCAGACGGCATCATCCACACTGTAGGCGAAAACGAAAGCCTCACAGACATTCTCACTCAGTTCAACGTATGCTACCACGCCCTCCTGCACGAAAACCCGGGAACGGATTTCACATCAGACATTACAGGTCTTTCAATATGTATCCCATACGACGACGTATTCGTCAAAAGTCCTGAAAACCAGCCATACATAGTAAAAAGCGGCGACACACTCATGACGATCTCCGAAACAAGCGGCATCCCATCAGACGACCTCCTCCGCATGAACCCATGCTGCAGCATCCTCTACTTCTCCACCCCTGGCACCCGCCTCCGCATCTAAATCATATATTTTCACAAACATTTCACTCACGCTTTTGCATATTTTATGTTACCATTAATGAAATAAAGATACGTATATTTTCCATATTTTAGGAATAATATAGATAATGGAGAAACATATGGCAAATATTCTTGATTACATAGAATGGCGCGGCGATATACCGTTTACTGCTGCGCCGTTTAATGAAGTTGACAACCTTATACTTGCGCGGCTGTCTTATATACCGTTAGACGGGATAATAAGCGGTTTTGATAATAATAGTAACAATGACAGATCTCCTTATGAGCATACAGCTGACGACTACAGATCGCAATTAAACGAGAATTATTCCGGTACGCTTTCTGTAGTTACATCGGACGGCGCTCCCGTATATCAGCAGGCGCCGCCTGTAGATATGCTTACTGTCACTTCGCTTTATCTGCGTAAAAGGAATGATGCTGCATGGTTTGCAGGTATGCTGGACCCTGTAAACGATCCGCTTCTCGTAGAAAAAGCTGCGTCAAGCAGGCGCTTCGGTAATGTAAAGCTGCGATTCAGTGAAGATATTTTTGATAAAGACATAACAGAACAGTTCTGCGCCGTCACAGCCATACTTGACGATAGTTCGGCGTATATATCGTTCCGCGGTACAGATAACACGATCGTCGGATGGAAAGAGGACTTCAATATGACGTTCCTCAAAAACATACCGTCACAGGCAGATGCAGTCCGTTACCTCGAAAGAGCTGCAGATCTGCTTACTGATGTTTCAGTGCTGCGTGTAGGCGGTCACTCAAAGGGCGGTAACATGGCTATATATTCATCGCTTAAGTGCCGTCCTGATATACAGGCGCGCATAGCTGCCATCTACAACAACGACGGTCCCGGCTTCAGTGAAGGCTTCGCCGAATATCATGCGTCAGATGATATTATAAACAGGATACATACATACGTGCCTCAGACATCAATAGTAGGAATGCTCTTAAACCATCCCGAAAGCTATACGGTAGTAGAAAGCTCACAAAGAGGATTCCTGCAGCACGATGTCTACTCATGGCAGGTTCTTGGTTCTATGTTCATACATCGCGCTGAGATATCAGAAGAAAGCCAGCTCATAGACCGTACCATAACAGAATGGCTCTCAGGTCTGTCAAATGAACAGCGCAGCATTTTCACAGATACGCTTTTCGGCGTCCTTGAAGCCGCTGACATAGATACGCTCAACAGCATGACAGAAAACCCTAAGAAAATGTTCAACATACTGCGAGAGCTGCGCAGCGTAGACGACGAAAGCCGCGCACATACAGCTGATGTCCTGAAATCGCTCTTCATGATAGCAGGCAGGAACCTGACAACAGAATTCAGCAACTACATATCCCGTTCATAAAATAAAAAACCGTTCGATATAAGCGTCATTATCGAACAAGTTGCTAATGAATCTCCAGAAGCTTCACTGTATAACCTCTCTTTCATCTATATTTTATACAAGATAACATGCCAAGAAAGACATTTACATATGAAGGTAGAAGATATGATGTAACGGCTTCTACAGAATCAGAATTAAAGAGGAAGATTGCTGATAAGAAGAGATCGTTAAAACGGCAATCTTCCTATATCCCTCGGTTTGCCGAATGGTTTGATACGTTCTTAGAAACATATAAAAATGATGTTGCTGACAGAACGTACAAATCATATATTAACAGAGCTGAAAAGCATTATCTGCCTGTTTTCGGTAAAAAGAAAATAACGGATATAAGACATTCAGATTGTCAGAAGTTTTTTAATCAACTCAAAGGCTATAGTGGTAATACTATTCATAAACTTTACCACGACTTACACCAGATATTTGATAAGGCTATTGTAAACGAATATATAACTACCAATCCGGTTCATGGAGTTATACTTCCTAAAGGCGGTAAGAATACGCATCGTAGGATAACTGATGAAGAACGTAAGAATATATTAGCTGTAGCCACCTATCATTATGCAGGTCTATATTTCTTGCTGATGTTGTATTGCGGTATCAGACCTCATGAAGCTGCATACATTCAAGGCAAGGATGTTAAGGACGGTAAGCTACACATCAGAGGAACTAAGACTGTTGAAGCTGATAGATATGTACCTATTCCCGATGTGCTGAAAGATAGGTTAAATGGTTTTGGTGATGATGAATACATTATAAAATCTTCTACTGGTATTGCACCTACAAAGACACATCACAGGGATAAGATGTGGAGAGACTTTAAATCAGAGTTAGAGAGATATATGGATGTTCCAGATGATTTAGTACCATATTGTCTTAGACATACATATTGCACTGATCTACAGGATGCTGGTGTGCCTATAACAGTGGCTAAACACTTTATGGGACACTCTACTATAACTCTGACTGCAAACATCTATTCACACCAAAGTGAAGATAGTTTTACTGCTGCAAGTAGTATGATTAACTCCCACATAAACTGTGGGAAAAATGTACCGCTTAAATCAGCTTAAAACATTGGAATATCAATGCATACAAGCATTATAAACTCCCACAGTCAAGCGGTCTAAGACATTAACGCAATTTACGCAGTAAATTGTGTTTCTTCGCCCTTTCTTTGCGGTAATAATAAAAACCCCTACACCAGTAATTGCAACGGATGTAGGGATTTATGGTAAAAAAGTTAATATGGTGACCCCATCGGGAATCGAACCCGAGTTACCGCCGTGAAAGGGCGATGTCTTAGACCGCTTGACCATGGGGCC
>CAVGAH010000056.1:0-12760 GCA_963627215.1 bacterium
TGCTGAGGCAGGGCTGAATGATGTTAAGACCGATCCTGACAGCCCTGATAAGCCTGTAGGGCCTGATCCTGTTGACCCGGGTGCTGACGACTATGACTGGAAATCTCTGACATGGGCAGGAGGACTTGATTTCAGTTGGTATGATGAGAATGATGTAAAGTCAGAATATCATATAACTACTCCGGCTCAGTGGGAATCGATCGCATGGATATGTTCTAAAGACCTTGGAAAGCTGGCTGACTTTAAGACAAACACAGATGGCAATGTGACTGCGATAAAAGGAACTGTGCCTTCTGCACAGAATGAACTTGCTGGAGTACAGTTCTATCTTGATAATGATATCGATATGGGCGGCGTTAAGGCAGCTGACGGAACGTGGTCAGGCCCGAATTATTATCCGATAGGTTCTGAAGGCAGGAATGATCTTGACGATGGTTATTTCTGCGGTGTTTTCTGTGGAAGTGTTAACGGTCAGGGGCATATTGTAAAGAATGTTTATTGTGAAAGAAATTCAGGTCAGGATACAGGTCATGGAAGTTCATCATGCATAGGGCTTTTCGGAAGAGTCGGATCGCCTGATAAAACAAATTATACTGATAACAACATCACGATCGAAAATATTGCTGTGAGCGGATATATAAGGGGATACCGTTCTACAGGCGGCGTGATAGGCAAGACTCTTCATGTTGCATCAGGAAAGGTACTGACAATAAGAAATTGTATTAATTTTGCTGAAATAGTAACAAATGGTGGAAGTAAAGGCACCGGCGGAGTGATAGGCGCTGCCTGGAATGGAGCTGTTGTAGAAAAATGTGCTAATTTCGGGAATGTTACTGCAGAGTATAATGGTGCTAATGCAGCAGGTGTAAGCGGCTGCAATGAGAGCGTGCTTTCTGATTCATATAACGTTGGTATTGTAAGTAACACTGCGAAGGCTGAAAATGTAGGTGCTGTAGTGTGTAATAACAACAATGCGAGTATAAATATTACGAATTGCTATGCGTTGGAAGGAAGCACACCGGGATATACAAAAAGCATAGTAAACAGTAAAACACTTATTTCAGGAGGTTGGAAAACTGCGTCAGAAATGAAGACTGCTGAGTTTGCGAAGCTCCTCAGCGGAAGCAGCGAAAATGCATGGAGGCTCATAGGAAACGGTTATGCGGCTGTAAGCAGCTATATTGCTGAGCTTGCAGGAGGATACCCTGTTCCTGCTCCGTTTGTAAAGGCAACAAGTACTCCGGTCGAACCTGGCGGAGGCGGTTCAGGTGGCGGCGGTGGAGGCTCTGCCGGTGGCGGAGGCTCGACAGGTCCGGATACATCAGGCCTTGATCTTAAGTCAAGATCATGGGATGGAAAGACTGTTGACGTAAGCTGGTATTTTGGCAACGAATCTGACAGGAGCTATACTATAAGCACAGCTGCTGAGCTTGCCGGTGCTGCTGCGCTTGTAAACGGTCTTGTGAATTCAGACTGTGTGGTATATACAGGTTCTGAAGTCATAACTGCTAAAAACTGGAATAACAGTAGCAAGTATGTAAATACTGATACTAAGGCACCAGGTGAGAATAATGAGGCAACAGATACGTATCATTACGGAATAGAATCTTTTAAAGATAAAACTCTGTATCTCAGTGCAAACCTCGATATGAGCGGCGGAAATTATATGCCGATCGGAGGACAGTACCTTATGAAGGATGAGGATACGTCGACTAAGATCGGCGCGTCTTTCTGCGGTATGTTTGATGGCGGCGGACATACAGTGAATATAGAATGCGATCGTCACTGCGCAAAAAATTACGGTGATGGTGAGTCTATAGGACTTATAGGTCGTCTCGGTGTTCATGATAATGATGATAGCTCGCTCAAGCCTTCAGAAGCGGGTGTATGCGATGTAGCAGTAACAGGCTCTGTAAAGGGCAACCGTTCTGTTGGTGGTGTAGTCGGTAAGATCGGTCAGACCAGTGGAACAGCTGTGATAGAAGGATGTGCAAATAAGGCAGATATAACAGGTACAGATAAAAAGGGCACAGGCGGTATATGCGGTTCCGCATGGAATGACGGCATAATAAGAAACTGCTATAATACAGGCCGCATAGTAAATACAAACTCATCGTACGGTGGAATAGCAGGCTCAGCAGAAATACAGCTGATCAACTGCTATAATGCCGGAAAGGTAAGCGGAAACGGAACGTCAGCAGCTGTAGCAACTTCGAACGGTGGCGATTCGTACGAAAACTGCTACTGGCTCAAGGGCAGCGCTGATATGGGCGTTTATAATAAGCCTTCGGTAAGCGGAGTTACTGAAATGAGTGATGCAGATATGAAGGCGGAAGCATTTGCGGCAAAGCTCGGAAGTGCGTTTGAGGCCAAAAGCGGATCATATCCTGTTCTGAGTTGGGAAGGCGGTTCAGGAAGCGGCGCAGGCGGCGGAGGAGCTGTTACAGACCCGATTCAGCCAACGACTCCGCAGGATCCTGCGACTGCGTCAGGCTACAGCGATGTTGCTTCAAACGCATGGTACAGCGAGGCTGTTAAATACGTTACGGACAAGAACCTTATGAACGGTACAGGCAGCGGAAAGTTCAGCCCTAACGCTTCTACTACGAGAGGCATGATAATGACTATCCTCGCCCGTATGTCAGGCGCGGATACGACGGGCAGTACGACTTGGTACAAGAAGGGTCTCGACTGGGCTGTTTCTAAGAAGATCTCAGATGGAACTAAGCCTGAGGCTACTATGACGCGCGAGCAGCTTGCGACTATGCTCTACAGGTATTCGGGCATGATGGGCTATGATACGTCTCAGGGCGGCATGGCTGTACGCGAGTACGATGATTTCGGAAAGATCTCTTCATATGCGACAGAGGCTATGGCGTGGGCTGTAAACACTCAGATAATAACGGGTGTTACAAAGACTGAGCTTCAGCCTCAGGGAAGCGCTACGCGCGCTCAGATAGCGACTATACTTATGAGATGGTCGAAGCTTAACGAAAAGGCTCAGTAAGAACAAATTACATAATTTTAAATTAAAAAATAGCGTCGCGCCGGCAAGCTTGACTGATCGGTGCGGCGCTGTCTGCGAAAAACAAAATCGTATTTCTGCAAAAAACATGATTGACATAGTCTTTTTATAGGCTTATAATAGGCACAACTTAAGAAGAAATTTAATACATTGATGAATTAAACCGTTGATGCGGGAGTAAAGATGAGAAATGTGCTTACAGAGAGTCGGCGATGGTGTGAATCCGGCAGCTACAGCTTATCATAATGGGCCGCAGAGGGCATGGCGAATTACAGTATACCATGACGCAAGGCATGCGTGAGTTGCCGGGGATATGTTGGTATCCTGCTGAGAGCGCGGACATCCGTGAAACAAGGTGGCACCGCGGGTTTAGAATATTCAGACCCGTCCTTGACAGATCAGATTAAGACAGATCTGTTGAGGACGGTTTTTTGTTTAGAAAATGGTTCAAGACGGTAAAGCGTGTCAGCATAACAGCGGTAATGCAGAAAAGCAAAAGACCGAGGGAAAGCTCGAAATTAAGAGTTTAAGGTTAGATGATAAAGCTCGATAAGTCCAATGGAGGGAGATGTAAATATGTTCAGACCTACACTTGAAGAAGTGAAGAAATACGCTGAAGACAGCGAAGCAGCCTACAAAGCAGTACCTGTAATGAAAGAGATACTTTCAGACATAAGGACACCGATGGAAGTTCTGAAAAGGCTGCTCAAGGTAAGCAAACACACATATATGCTTGAAAGCGTGGAAAATACAGAAAAGTGGGGCAGATATACATTCCTCGGATTTGACCCGAAGCTTGAGATAACATGCACAGACGGAAAGCTGAAGATCTCGAACGGTACGGCGATAGAGATAGAAACGACCGAGCCGGGGAAATATATAAGAAACATAATAAACGAAAACAAGAGCCCAAAAATCGAATACATGCCGACATTTACAGGCGGGCTCGTAGGATATTTCTCATATGACTTTATAAAGTACGCAGAACCGAAGCTAAGACTTGACGCAGACGATCAGGAAAACTTCAATGACTTCGACCTGATGCTTTTCGATAAGGTCATCGCGTTTGATAATCTGAGGCAGAAAATAATAGTTATAGCTAACGTAAAGCTCGACGGCAGCGATGACGATCTGGAGACTAATTACAACAAGGCGCTGCATGATATAGACGACATAATAAATATAATAAAAAACGGCGAGGCAGCTGACCCGCAGCCGGGAGTGCTGAAATCAGAATTCAGAAGGCTTTTCGATAAAGAACAGTTCTGTGAGATGATAGAAAAAGCAAGAAAGTACATATATGAGGGCGACATATTCCAGGTAGTGCTTTCAAACAGACTGGATGCTGACTTCGAAGGAAGCCTGCTCAACACATACCGCGTGCTCCGCACGATGAATCCTTCACCGTATATGTTTTATTTCAGTGGACAGGACGTAGAAATAGCGGGAGCATCACCTGAAACGCTCGTAAAGCTTGAGGACGGCGAGCTTCATACATTCCCGCTGGCCGGCACGAGACCGAGAGGAAAGACGTCGGAGGAGGACGCAGAGCTCGAAAGATCGCTTCTGGCAGACCCGAAGGAGCTTTCAGAACACAACATGCTGGTAGACCTCGGAAGGAACGACATAGGCAAGCTCAGTAAATTCGGAACTGTAGAAGTTGAAAAATATATGTCGATAGAAAAATATTCACATGTAATGCATATCGGTTCTACAGTAAGAGGCCGGATAAGAGACGACATGGACGCAGTCGATGCAGTGTCGTGCGTGCTCCCTGCAGGAACTCTTTCGGGAGCACCGAAGATAAGAGCCTGCGAGATAATAAACGAGCTTGAAAACAACAAGCGCGGCATATACGGAGGGGCTATAGGTTACATTGACTTCACAGGAAACCTCGATACATGCATAGCGATAAGGATAGCATTTAAGAAAAACGGAAAGGTATTCGTAAGATCCGGCGCAGGAATAGTCGCAGACAGCGTACCGGAAAGCGAATATCAGGAATGCATAAACAAGGCGCAGGCAGTGGTCAACGCGCTGAAGGCAGGACAGGAGGCAGATGACTAAATGATACTTTTAATAGATAATTACGACAGCTTTTCATACAATCTGTATCAGCTCATCGGTTCTATAGATCCTGATATAAAGGTCGTCAGAAACGACGAGATGACGATAGAAGAAATCGAGAAAGCGGCTCCGAGCCACATAATACTTTCACCCGGGCCGGGCCGCCCGTCAGACGCGGGCGTCTGTGAAGAGGCTGCAAAGTATTTCGCCGGCAAGATCCCTGTATTGGGCGTGTGTCTGGGGCATCAGGCGATATGCGAGGCCTACGGTGCGACCGTTTCATACGCAAAGCAGCTCATGCACGGTAAGCAGTCAGTCATAGAGGTAGATAACAACGATAAGATATTCCGAGGTCTGCCGGAGAAGATAACGGGAGCAAGGTATCACTCACTTGCAGCTGTAGAGGACACGATGCCTGAAGAGCTTATCCTAACAGCAAGGACGGATGACGGCGAGATAATGGCGGTACGCCACAGAGACTTCGATGTATACGGACTCCAGTTCCACCCAGAGTCGATACTTACGCCTGACGGCAGAGTGATGCTTGAGAATTTTTTAAGCATAAGATAAATGATAAAATAAAATTGAAATATTAACGAATAAATAAAGTGACCGCGCCCGGCGCGGGAGCATGATAAAAGTAAAAGGAGGAAATCGTTATGATAAAGGAAGCTATAGCAAAGTTAAGAGACGGACAGGACCTGACATATGATGAAGCGGGAGCATGCATCGACGAGATAATGAACGGCGAGACTAACGAGGCTCAGACAGCAGCGTTTTTAATGGGACTCGGCGCAAAAGGCGAGACTATAGAAGAAATAGCAGCATGCGCCGACTCGATGAGAGCGCACGCTACAAGGCTCGAACATAAGCGAGAGGCACTTGAGATCGTAGGAACAGGCGGCGACAAGTCAAATACATTCAACATTTCATCTACAAGCGCTATAGTAGCCGCAGCAGTGGGCGTAGCTGTAGCAAAGCACGGAAACAGAGCGGCTTCCTCAAAATGCGGCGCTGCTGACGTACTCGAAGCACTCGGCGTAAACATCATGCTCGAGCCTGAAAGGATGGCTGAAGTATTTGACAAGACAGGCATATGCTTCATGCACGCGCAGGTATATCACAAGAGCATGAAATACGTAGCTCCTGTAAGAGGCTCGCTCGGCTGCAGAACAGTATTCAACATACTCGGACCTCTGACAAATCCGGCTTTCAACACTAAGCAGGTAATGGGCGTTTACTCAAGGGAGTTAGTCGAGCCTATGGCGAGAGTTCTCACAAAGCTTGGAGTAAAGGACGGAATGGTAGTTTTCGGCGAGGACGTAATGGACGAGATATCTATGAGCGCTCCTACAGCAGTGTGCGAGTTCCACGACGGGCAGTACAGCTCATATGAGATAAAGCCTGAGGATTTCGGAATGGAGAGATGCAGCAAGGCCGACCTGGTCGGCGGAGATCCTGCTGAAAACGCAGCTATAACAAGAGCGATACTCGACGGTGAAAAAGGACCGAGACGCAACGCTGTACTGCTGAACGCAGGCGCTGCGATATACATTTCAGGAAAGGCTGCAAGCCTCGCAGAGGGCGTAAAGCTCGCCGCAGAAGCGATAGACAGCGGCGCGGCAAAGGCAAAGCTCGAGGAGTTCGTTGCAAAGACCAACGCGGCAGCGTAGCCTGATAGTACAGGTACAGGACAGCAGGAATGATAAAATGATATTAGATGAAATAGCAGAAAAAACGAGAGAACGCGTGGCTGCCGCAAAGCAACAGATCTCGCTTGAAGAAATGAATGCAAGGGCAGAGGCGATGAACGCCGATACGGGATTTCCGTTTGAAAGGGCGCTGAGAGACGCAGATGACATAGCGTTTATATGCGAAGCCAAAAAAGCGTCTCCGTCAAAAGGACTGATAGCTCCGGATTTTCCGTACAGGCAGATAGCCATAGATTACGAAAAGGCGGGAGCATCAGCAATATCAGTGCTCACAGAGCCGTACTGGTTCAAGGGAGAAAACAGCTATCTGACGGAGATAGCCGAAGCGGTATCGATACCGGTGCTCCGCAAGGACTTCACGATAGACGAGTATATGATATACGAGGCAAAGGTCATAGGCGCATCGGCGGTGCTTCTGATATGCGCAATACTTGATACTGAAACTATTCGCAGATACATACAGATAGCCGACAGTCTGGGGCTGTCAGCGATAGTCGAAGCGCACGATGCGGACGAGGTAAAGTCGGCGCTTGAAGCGGGAGCACGCATCATCGGGGTAAACAACAGAAATCTGAAGGATTTCACGGTGGATATAAACAACAGCTCGCATTACAGAGCTATGGTGCCGGACGATATAATATTTATATCGGAAAGCGGTATAAAAACGGCTGAAGATATAGACGTGCTCCGTAAAAACGGCACGAACGCGGTGTTGATAGGCGAAACGCTTATGAGAAGCGAGGATAAAAAAGCTGAATTAGATAAGCTCAGAGGAACAGGCCGGTGAGACCGGCGCAGTTATGGAAATATTAGTGCAGGAATATACAAGAATATAGTTATTGAATAGAACGAATATTGTTAAAACGTAAAATATATGATCTAAAGTAAGATGTAAGGAGGAGAAAATGTCAAAAGGAAGATTCGGAGACTTCGGCGGTCAGTACATACCTGAAACGCTGATGAACGAAATAATCAATCTCGAAGAAAGCTACGAAAAATACAGCAAGGATCCTGAATTTATACAGGAGCTCGATACGCTGCTCAGAGAGTACGCAGGAAGGCCGTCGCTGCTTTATTACGCAGAAAAGATGACTAAGGACCTCGGCGGCGCAAAGATATATCTTAAGCGTGAGGACCTGAATCATACGGGCTCGCACAAGATAAACAACGTACTCGGCCAGGTGCTCCTCGCAAAGAAGATGGGAAAGACGAGAGTTATCGCAGAAACAGGCGCGGGACAGCACGGCGTTGCGACGGCTACAGCAGCAGCGCTGCTCGGACTTGAATGCGAGATATTCATGGGAAAAGAGGACACAGAGAGACAGGCGCTCAACGTGTACAGAATGGAGCTCCTCGGCGCAAAGGTAAACGCCGTTACTACAGGAACTATGACGCTCAAGGACGCAGTAAACGAGGCCATGAGAGAATGGTCTAACCGTGTTGACGACACGCTTTACGTGCTCGGCTCTGTAATGGGTCCTCACCCGTTCCCGACTATTGTAAGAGATTTCCAGAGCGTTATCAGTAAGGAAGCGCGCGAGCAGATACTTGAAAAAGAAGGAAAGCTGCCTGCGGCAGTAGTTGCGTGCGTAGGCGGCGGAAGCAACTCCATGGGAATGTTTTACAATTTTATAAACGACAAGGATGTAAAGCTGATAGGCTGCGAGGCAGCCGGCAAGGGCGTGGACACAGAGCTTCATGCAGCGACTATTGCAAAGGGCTCGCTCGGCGTATTCCACGGCATGAAATCTTATTTCTGCCAGGACGAGTACGGTCAGATCGCTCCTGTTTACTCTATATCTGCGGGCCTCGACTACCCGGGCATAGGACCGGAGCACGCTTATCTGCATGACACGGGCCGCGCTCAGTATGTGCCTATCAAGGACGACGAGGCGGTAGAAGCATTCGAGTACCTTGCACGCACTGAGGGTATCATATGCGCGATAGAGAGCGCTCACGCAGTTGCTCACGTAATGAAGATCGCGCCGCAGATGGACAAGGACGATATTATCATAGTATGCCTTTCAGGAAGAGGCGATAAGGATGTTGCAGCTATAGCACGTTACAGAGGAGTTGATTTAGTTGAGTAAGACAGTACCGGTAAGTAAAGCATTTGAAAACGGAAAGGCATTCGTCGCGTTCCTGACAGCAGGCGACCCTTCACTTGATAAAACAGAAGAATTTATAGTAGAGATGGCAAAGGCGGGCGCAGACCTGATAGAGATAGGCATCCCGTTCTCAGATCCTATCGCGGAGGGTCCGGTCATCCAGGAGGCAGATATACGCGCCCTTTCTGCCGGAACTACGACGGATAAGGTATTTGAAATGGTCGGCCGCGTTCGTGAAAAGGTGAGCATACCGCTCGTATTTATGACGTATCTCAACCCTGTGTTCCACTACGGATATGAGCGCTTCTGCACTCGCTGCCAGGAGGTCGGCATAGCGGGCATCATAATCCCTGATATGCCGTACGAAGAAAAGGGCGAGCTTGCAGACATATGCGCGGCTCACGAGATGGACCTTATCTCAATGATCGCTCCGACATCAGAAGTGCGAATAAAGCAGATCGCGTCGGAAGCAAAGGGCTTCCTTTACGTCGTTTCTTCGATGGGCGTTACGGGCGTAAGAAGCGAGATCACTACAGATATCGGCGCTATGACAAAGGTAGCGCGAGAAGCGAGCAGCACGCCTACAGCTATAGGCTTCGGCATAAGCACGCCTGAGCAGGCGAAGGACATGTCACAGTATGCGGACGGCGTTATCGTAGGCTCGGCTATAGTAAAAATAATCGCAAAAGAGGGAGCGGGCGCCGCTCCGGCGATATATGACTATGTTAAGTCTATGAAGGATGCGATAAGATAAAACGCATCTAGTAAACACGGGACGCCTTATGTTGCCTGCGAAATATACGTAACGCTCCGTGGTGCAGGGAATTCCAACTACGCTTATCCGTATATTCTCCGGCATTATATGGCGTCTTTTTGGTAATATAAATTTTTAAATAAAGCAAAACATAATTTCCTTTCAATAATACCCTTATGTGTGAATAGTTATATATCTCTCGTAAGGGTATTTTGATATTTTCATCACATAACTGCCATCTTTAATGGAAATTAATACACGGATACTTCATATTTGTTACATTAAAATGACACGGGGCATGGCTATAATAAGCTTACAAGTTCAGATAAAGCAGCATATGGAAAATAAAGCATATGGACATTTGAGATAGAGAAAAGGAGATGTTGAGTAATGAAGATGAAGAAGATATTATCGGCAGTATGCGCGGCGGCGCTTATCTTATCAATAACGGCGTGCGGAAGCAGCGCTCAGACGGACTATTCGGGTGAAACGGTTTCAGGAAAGGTAACGTCGGTAGACGGCTCGACTGTCACACTGCAGCTCGGCGAGCTGACTGAATCAGATGATAACGGTCCCGGAGGGCAGGGGCAGCCGCCTGAAATGCCTTCCGGTGACGGCTCTGATACGGGAAACAGCGACAATGCAAACGGCGGTCCGGGATCGGGTGACCAGCCGCCTGAGAAGCCTTCCGGCGATGATTCAAACGGCTCGGGCTCGCAGAGCAGCGATTCACAGACTCCGCCGGCAAAGCCGTCGGGTGACAGCAGCACAGGCGGAGCACCGGGAGCATCAGGCAGCAGCTCCGACAGCACGAATACTCCTCCTGAAAAGCCGTCAGGCAGCGCAGACGGAAACAGCAGCGACAGCACGAATACGCCGCCTGAAATGCCTTCAGGTGACGGCGGCACGGGAGGAGCACCGAGTGGGGGAGCGCCGGGCGCTCGTCCGGGAGAGGCCTCATTCACTGCAGGCGATGAAACAGCGGTAGTCAGCCTGGCTGACGCGGAGATAACTGAAGATTCTCAGGAGGCTTCTCTGTCTGATATCGAGGAAGGCGACATTATTAAAGTGACGTTTGATGATGACAATAAAGCTGTTACGGTCGAGATAATGAGCGACGTTTCAGAGGGCGGCTCAGCAACGGCAGATCAGGGCACGAGCGCAAATACTATAGACTCTGACAGCGAGATAAGCGATGCGTCTTATGAATCAACAGGCGATGACGAAAACGCGCTGAGAGTAACGGGCTCGAAGGTTACATTAAATGGAATAAAAGTAAATAAGAGCGCGGGAAAGTCTTCGAGCACTGAGAACGGTGATTTCTACGGTGCGAACGCGGCTCTGCTGGCGACTGACGGCGCAAACGTTACGATAAAGAAAGCGGAGGTTTCTTCATCTGCTCAGAACGGAAACGGCGTGTTCAGCTACGGCAGCGGTACGACGGTCAATATCTCGGACTCTAAGATAACGACTACAGCGGACAATTCAGGCGGCATCCAGACAGCAGGAGGCGGCACTACGAACGCTTCAGATCTTGAGATAGACACATCGGGAAATTCATCTGCTGCGATACGATCAGACAGAGGCGGCGGAACGGTAAATGTTGACGGCGGAACGTACACGAGCAACGGATACAATTCTCCTGCAGTTTACTCAACGGCTGACATAACAGTAAAGAACGCGACTCTGACGGCGAATAACTCAGAAGCGCTCGTGCTTGAAGGACAGAATACGCTAGACCTCGAAAACTGTGACGTTACAGGCAACATGAGTGACACACAGGGAACGAGCTCAGATGAAAACGTTCACAATGTAATGATATACCAGTCGATGTCAGGCGACGCAGAGGAAGGAACGTCCGAATTTTCAATGACCGGAGGCTCGCTCACATCAAATAACGGCGATGTATTCTATGTGACTAACACTAAGAGCACTATAAACCTTTCCGGCGTAAACATCGTAAATAACGACGCAGACGGATACCTGATGAGGATATGCGGCAACTCAGGCTCACACGGCTGGGGCTCAGCAGGCAGCAACGGCGCAGACGTTGAATTCACAGCAGACAGCCAGACGCTTACTGGAAACATCATAGTTGACACGATATCAAAGCTGAATATGACGCTTAAAAACGGCAGCAGCTTCACAGGAACGATAAATATAACAGACAACGCGGACAACGGCACAGCCGTTGACGATAACGCAGTCGTAACTATCGAAAAAGGATGCACATGGACGCTCACAGGCGACTGTACTCTGACGAGCCTTACAAATAACGGAACGATAAACTTCAACGGCCATACGATCACGCTGGCTGACGGTACGGTGCTTAAATAAGCGTGAAACTAAGAATGGAAGCACATGAAGTTAATGAAATTCAAGAGGTTTTACAGACTCCCCTGTAGAAAATTCTTGATAAATGATTTGATAAAATGATAATGACATAAAAAATGGGACTGTAGCACAAAGATATGTGCGCAGTCCCGTTTTTTCTGTAAAGCTTTACTTTTCTAATGCCAGGTCAAATGCAGGCTTGATAATAAGTTCATACCTTGCGGTGATATAGCGCTTGTAAAAATTTTTTTGTAAGTCTGAAATGGTATCTGTGCAATCAATAAAAGTTGTAATTTCGTCCATGCTGATTTTCGGAACTATCCGCTTTAGCGCGGCATTGCAATCTTCATTTCCGATTTGAATCATAAAATCATAATAATTTATCTTTCGCCCTGAAAGCTTTATAGCGGATGTAGGAAACTGAAAAACCCGTGCGTTCAGTTCGTTTTCATTGTTTAGTACGTTTTGCATAACGATTTCATCTGCTTGAGGTAAGAGACAGCTTCCGCAATCGAAAACAGGAGCTATTTCAGTTGTGCGTGTCTTATCATCATAAAGGAATCCCCAATTACCGTTGTGCCGGTCAAAGTTTCCGAGCAAGGCGTCAGCTATGAACATATTCCAAAAGTGTTCACGTAAGGCAGATGGCGAGACAAACTGTTGCTTGTCTATAGTATCCGTTATATCTTCCAGTTCCGTGCCGCTTCCTCCGGTGTCGGAATCAAGGATCGTATTTTTTATTGAACAAAAATCATAAAAT
>CAVGAH010000057.1:0-12670 GCA_963627215.1 bacterium
ATCTACGCCCGGTATGACGAGCGCGTCAACGAGTACGTGGTCAGGCTTTATTTCGAGCTTGTCTACAGCTTCCTTCATCGCTTCTTTAGTCGCGTTCAGTATGTTTATGTCGTCTATGACACGGTTATCGCGCAGACCAATGCTCCATGCGAGCGCCGCTTCCGTTATTTCCGTATACAGCGCTTCACGGCGTTTTTCTGTGAGCTGCTTTGAGTCGTTTACGCCCAGTATATTAAAATCCTCAGGCAGTATGACGGCTGCTGTCACTACAGGGCCCGCCAGTGGACCGCGGCCTACCTCATCCACACCGGCTATATATCTTACCCGGCCGTTTTCGTTTCCGCTTTCATAGAGTGCGCGCTCGTATTCCTGCATCCTTATAAGGTCATTGCGTTGTTTTTCGAAACGTTCTTCCTTTGTCATTTTTTAACCCCATTTCATACTTACGACTGCTTATGCGTTTGCTGCAATACCGTGTTGTCTGTCTTAGATCAGGCTTTTTCCAGCGTTATGCGGCCGATCTTTCCGCCTCTGAATTCGTCGAGGACTGTTTTTGCCGTGCGCTCGTAATCTATGCGCTTGCCCGGGAATATGAATCCGCGCTTGAGCGCTATCTGCTCCATCGCTTCGAGACCGTCGTCGCTCATCTCATCGAGCTTGTAGCGCGCCATGAGGAGGTCTTTGTAGCCGTCGGCGAGCAGCGCTTTTATGAACTCGAGGCAGAGCGTTTCTATGTCGAGTATCTCGTCTTTTATAGAGCCGCAGAACGCAAGATTCAGGCCTACGAGGTTGTCCTCGAATTTCGGCCAGAGGATTCCGGGCGTGTCGAGCAGCTGCATGCCGTTCGTGAGCGTGAGCCACTGTTTTCCTGTCGTTACGCCCGGTCTGTCTCCTGTGCGGGCGCTCTTTTTGCCGGTGAGCTTGTTTATGAGCGTTGATTTTCCTACGTTAGGCACGCCTACTATCATGATGCGCAGCGGTCTTTTGCGTGTTTTTTCGTCATCGCGCTCTGCCTGTATCTGGTCGAGGCGCTTTATGATGTTATTTACTCCTGCGCCGCTGCTGCAGTTTACGGCAACTGCGTAATGGCCATCGCGGCGTATTTTTTCTGCCCATGCTGATGTGGCAGCTTCGTCTGCGAGGTCCATTTTATTGAGGATAACTACGCGTTTCTTTTCTTTTATAATGTCGTCGATTATCGGATTGCGGCTTGACACCGGTATGCGGGCGTCGATTACTTCTATTACTGCGTCAACGACTTTTAAATTTTCCTGGATGAGTTCTCGGGTCTTTTTCATGTGACCCGGGTACCAGTTTATATGCTTCATGTCTGCCATAATTTTACTTCCTTATTAAATTATTATATTTATAACGTAGCGCCAGATGTCCCCCGCCTCTATAGGCGGCGGGCTCCATTCCCGACTTTCGGTGGCGGGTAATAATCTCCCACCGAAACCCGGGCGGAGCAGAAGCTCCGCTAGTAGAGTAAGAATTTTTACTAACGTAAAAATTCAACCATTTGATGCGCTGCCGCGCGTTCCGCTTCGGACAAGTTTTTGAATTTGCGGCTGCCGCTCACTTCGCTGGAAGCATCACCATTCTGCTCCGAGCTCCGCTTATCCGTATATTCGTCGGCGTTATATGGCGTCGTTAATATATTCGTTCAATATTCCGTAATTTAAGTTACCATATTATACTGCGTTTTATCAAGGAAAAAGACAAAAAACAGACGGGCCGCCTGAACCTCTTTTTGGGGAGGGCGGGCGGCCTTGCCTTTGTTTTTTAGTTAAATATTTCCAAATTATTCCAACGGACGTGGGCGAGGTATTCGCCCATTACATCGAGCATGCCTATCATCGTGTCGTATATATACGTGATATCGCCTGTTACTCTCTCAACTCCTGTTATATACGAAAGGCCGAATCTGTCGTCGGCTCTGTAGACTTTTACGAAATCAACGTTTGTGCCTTTTTCAAGCACCACCTGGAGCACGTCCGGGTTGTATTTTATCATGTCAAATGAACTGACCGTCAAATGCACCTTGTCCTTGCCCTCGAGGTCTGTGAAAAGCAGGTATGCGAGGTTTACGCTTATACCTGCGCTGTTTGTGATGACAGTCTGGACTATTACCTCGTTAGTGCCCTCTACCCTTGAGATCTCAAAGCCCCAGCCGCTTTCATCGTTGAGCTCCGCGCGCAGTCCCTGCGCTATATCCATCCTGCTGAGCCCGCCGTTTTCGATATCCATAATACACTCCTCTCCCGACGGTCCGCGCCGTCAAGCCATAAAGAATTAATTGTTACGTATAACAATTTTAAGTATAGCAAAAATACCTCAAAAAAGCAATTACGGCAGGAACAAATCAAACAGCGGAGCGCTGCGCAGCTGAAGGACTACAGCTGTGTTTTCATAGCGAGGCGACATCATGAGTACCGCGTCTGCGCTTTCTCCCATCTCAAGTGCCTTTGCAAAGCGGTATCTGCCGTGATTACCGGCGAAGCTGTCGAGCGCGGATTGAGCCGACGCGAAAAGTCCGTCTATATTATCAGTGAATATTTCCTCTTTTTTTGTGTTTTTTACTGCATCAGTCGATATTTCTTCGCTGTGCCTCTGCCGATAATTTCTATAAGTCCGTCCTCATGCATCTGTCGTGTCAAAAGATAGGCTCTTGTTTTCTTTATGTTCAGTAATTCCTGCAACTCACTGTCACTGATCTCATCATATTCACTCAGATAATCAAGTACGACCTTCATCTGCGGAGTTATGACAGAAACGGACTTGTGGCTGTGATCTGTTTCTTTTTCCTGCAGCGAGCGCGCGGCATTCATATTCGGAAGTACCAGCTTAAATGTGTTGTGAGTTACCTCTATCCGTGGCTGCGCTGCGCATTCCTTATATAGCGCGTATATCTTGCGTATACCTGTACCGTAAGATTCTATAAGGCGCAGTCTGTGAAATATTTCTGCAAGCTTACGGTTACGAGGCTGCGATATCCCGCTTTGAATATCTTCTGCCGACAGCCCCGGCAGCAGTCCGCCTATTGAAATGAATTCCATATAATTATCATTCACATTGATTATGATGCTGCCGCTGTAGCTGTAATCACGATGCACCAGCGCATTAAGCAGCGCCTCACGAACTGCCTCTTCAGGATAATCCTGTCTGTCGATGCGCTCCAGACCGTCAAATGTCGATAAAGTGCGATTGCATAACGCAAGATACGCATAGCTGTCATTAAGCTGCTTGAATATCGAACCGCCAAACTCTTTCGAGTCTTTAAAAGCAATATTGCCAGTATCTCCGAATACCGCGATCTTAGTTGTATGAGGGCACTGATCTGACAATATAAACGCAAGGTTCGTATAGCAGTCATCGTGTATATTTCTCAAACCGAGAGCAATAAATTTATCTTCTGAAAACTCAACATTATATCGCTTAAACGCCGCCGCTGCTTCCTCAAATGTCAGCTCCTGCTGCATTGTACGCATTTCTTCAAATACATCGCCGTCAGATACTTTTATCATATTACGTATCTGTTCAGGAGACGCCTGTACACTCGCAGCCCCTTGTCTTACATATACGCCTGAAGGCTTCAGACCTTTTCCTTTAAGATAATACGGTTTATAGCTGCCCTCGCCTGTCTCTATACGTATGACATTATTGTCCTGCAGGACATACCGTACAAACATAGTAACATCAGGCTGTATCGCGTCTCTAATACCGTTTGTAAGCCGCGTATATGTTTCATCTATATCATCTATGCCGATCACGTTGCCGTCATCATCCACACCGATATATATTATGCCGCCATCTGTATTCGCAAACGCAATAACTTCTTTATATATATCATCTATAAATTTTGCTTTATATTCGACTCTTTCACTTTCATACTGCATCTTTCATACCTCCAAGTCACTCTTTCTACAATATTATACTCAGATTTTCACTTTTTCAACAGCAATCAGTGAAAATTCACCTCTTATTCACTATGCAGTATAAATTTTCATTCCGTATTCAGTTTCATTTCAACAGTTGACTTTAAAATTTCTAAAAACGGATATATCGTTTTATTTTATATATCAGTTATCCTACTGTATGTCATTTAATACTTTTTATTTTTCGTAAATTGCAATAACAAATTGAACACTCGTAGAAATTAAGCTACGCGCACTTTTTTAATTGAAATACCTGTCCTATTCGGTTATAATTTATTTAAATGTACAGATATTCGGTAAAAATTTTCATAGAGCAAACGATCTGCAGACCGGCAGACAGAAAGGGGATGCGGCAGGCATGAAGAAACCAACAGAGCGGCTTATATTTCATATAGACGTAAACAGCGCTTTTCTCTCGTGGGAAGCCGCACGGCGCGTAGCAGCCGGCGAGCCCGACCTGCGCCTCGTACCGTCCGCAGTCGGCGGCGACCGCGACAACCGCACAGGAGTTATAGTTGCAAAGTCCATACCTGCAAAAAAATACGGTGTAACTACAGGAGAGCCTGTAGCCATGGCGCTGCGCAAATGCCCGCAGCTCATACTCGCACGTCCTGATTTCAGATTATACGAAAAAAATTCAAAAGCGTTTATGGATATTTGCAGAAAGTACGCTCCCGTAGTAGAAAAATATTCCATAGACGAATGCTTTTTAGACATGACCGGCACCGGTCTGCTCTACCCTGACCCTATAGCCGCCGCGTACATGATAAAAGACGAGATACGCGACACGCTCGGCTTTACGGTAAACGTCGGAGTCGCGCCAAACAAGCTGCTCGCAAAGATGGCGAGCGACTTTGAAAAGCCCGATAAGGTCCATACTCTGTTTCAAAACGAAATAGCGTCAAAAATGTGGCCTCTGCCCGTGCGCGACCTTTTCGGTGTAGGCCGCGCGGCTGCTGCGCGCCTTGAAAAGTCATATATTTTTACGATAGGCGACCTCGCGCGCACGCCCATAGCGCACCTTAACTCTATAATAAGCGGCAAGGCAGGACGACAGATCCATAATTTTGCGAACGGCATAGATGATGCTCCCGTACTCAGTCAGTCAGAGCAGATGAAGGGCTACAGCAACTCTACTACGCTCGCGAAGGACGTGACTGACCGCGTCGAGGCGCGCCGTATACTCCTTGCTCTCTCAGACAGCGTAGCTACACGCATGCGCGTAGACGGAGTAAAGGCATATTGCGTATCTGTAAGCATCCGCAGCAGCGACTTTCACAACAGCTCTCACCAGAAAAAATTAAACGAGCCTACAGATATCACTGATGAAATATATGATACAGCCTGCACGCTTTTTGATGAGCTCTGGGACAGGCGCACTCCGCTGCGCCTGCTTGGGCTCGCGCTCACAGATATCGACGACGGAAGCGCCGTACAGCAGTCGCTGTTTCACGATGAAAAAAAAGAACGCGACAGAAATCTCGATGCCGCCGTAGACAGCATCAGAAAAATGTTCGGCTCAGACACGATAAACCGCGGCTCAGTAATAATATCTGGCGCAGGCGCCCGCATAGGACGAAGACACCGCGCACAGTTTGAAAACCGGCGCGGTGATATTGACGATAACGATAACGATAATGATCATTGACCGAATTCCGGTCAAATCGTTTAAATTTTTAATTTATTCTGTTTATACCCTTACTCTACTTATGACGCCACGTACTGCGCGAAAACAGTATGAGTATAGGGAATATCTCAAGCCTGCCCATAAGCATGTCAAAGCAGAGCACCAGCTTTGACAATGCGCTGAAGCCTGAGTAATTGCAGACAGGACCGACGTTGCCGAATCCCGGTCCGATATTGTTTATGCATGCCAGTACCGCTGAGAAATTCGTTCCCATGGAGTAGTTGTCGAGCGATATCAGCATGAAGCTTCCTACTATTATAATAACGTAGGCAGAAAGGAAAGCATATGTGTTCGCCATCGTCTGCTCGCCCACCATACTGCCGTTTACGCGTATCACCTGAACGCGCTGCGGGTTGAGCACCTGCCCGATATTTCGGCGCAGGCTCTTTATAAGTATAAGTATGCGCGCGCATTTCAGTCCGCAGCCCGTGCTGCCGGCGCACGCACCTATCATGCTTATGCACAGCAGTATCGCCTTTGAAAACGCCGGCCACATGTCGTAGTCCGTCGTTGCGAATCCAGTAGACGATATTATACTGGCAACTGTAAACGCGGAATGTCTGAACGCTTCTTCTCCTGTACCGAACATCGGCATTACGTTCCACGTTATAAAAAATATCGCAAGACCGATAATTGCCAGATAAAGTCTCAGCTCTTCATATTTTAAAACGCTCCTGAACTGACCTATTACTATAAGGTAAAAACAGCTGAAATTCACGCCGAAAAGTATCATAAACACAGTGCATACGTACTGTATATACGGACTGTAGCCCGCTATGCTGTCATTTTTTATAGCAAGGCCGCCCGTTCCCGCCGTAGAAAACGCCGTAGTGATCGCATCAAAAAAAGGCATGTGACCTATAAGCAGGAACACAAGGTCGGCTATCGTAAGACCGATATATATAATGTAAAGTATCATGGCCGTCTGTCTGAGCTTCGGCACGAGCTTACCGAACGACGGCCCCGGGCTCTCCGCGCGCATAAGGTGCATCGTGTAGCCGCTTCCGCGCGAGAACGGCGCTATCGCGAGCAGAAAGACGAGCACTCCCATTCCGCCCAGCCATTGGCTGAAGCTACGCCAGAAAAGCATACCGCGTGACAGCGCTTCTATATCTACAAGTATCGATGCGCCTGTAGTAGAAAAGCCCGATGTTATCTCAAAAAGTGCGTCTATGAATCTCGGTATCTCGCCTGATATAAAAAACGGCAGAGAGCCGATAACACTCATTATTATCCAGCTCAGTCCAACGCAGACCATACCCTCTCGCGCAAAAAACGCAGTTTTCGCTCCGCGGCATACAAAAAACAACACCGCAGTCAGCGCAGCCGTAAATATTATGCTGACACCGAAACCGAAAACAGCCTGCAGCTCGCCGTCATAAACGCTTATAAGCAGCGGCGGTATCATAAACAGCCATTCCACTGTCAGTATCTGGGCACAAAAGCGCCCCATCATTTTATAGTTCATAATAAATTATCTTATGCAAAAATTTCATTTATATTGTGAATTATATTATTGCCGCTGACTATTATAACGGTATCGCCTTTAACGAAAAGCGAGTTGCCGTTAGGTATCTCAGTAAAATTCTCATGCGTTATGCACGCTATAAGTACGTTTTTCCTGAGCTTCAGCATTTTGAGCGGCTCACCGCAGTGCAGCGTCGTATCATCAACTATGAACTCAGATGCCTCGACCTGACCGTCAGCGATAGAATGCACCGAAACAGCCGCGCCAGTGTGATTTTGCATGGCGCGCACATAACGTACTATTATATTTGCACAAAGCTCCTTAGGACTTATTATACTGCCGAGAGGCAGCGTATCTGTGATAGGTCCTGTATTCATATGCCCCAGCTTCGTTATTATCTGCGGCACCTCACAGCTGCTCCCGTACAGTGAAATTACCATATTGAGCTCGTCAAGTCCCGTAAGCGCTGCTATCGCACTGCAGTCATATATGCCCTCGCTCTCAAGGAGCGACTGGTCGCTCGCATCACCGTGAACGATAGATGCCTCAGGAAGCGTATCTGCAAGCTTCAGACACCTCTCATAGTCCTTTTCTATTATCTGGACCGTCACGCCCGACTTCAAAAGCAGCTGAGCGAGGTAATACGAAACTCTGCCGCCGCCGCATATTATCACGCGGCTCACCCTGCGCGTTATTATGCCCAGATTTTTAAGCAGTGTTGCAAGATTATTCGTAGGCGCGGTCACAAATATCCTGTCGCCCTCACGAAGAATAAAATTACCGCCCGGGGCCGTCGCCGTCCCGTTCCTCAGAACCGTACACACGAGTACCTGACACCCTACGATGGAAGCCATCTCACTCAGCGAAACATTACAGAGCCTGCTTTTCGCATCTATCTTGAGCTCTACCATCTCGACTCTGCCCTTCGCGAACGTATCGCGCTTCAGAAATCCCGGGAATTTGAGAAGTCGTTCTATTTCAACAGCAGCCTGCTTTTCAGGATTTACCGTAAGCGACAGCGCAAAAATATCACTCATCCTGTAGACCTGTTCACTGTACTCAGGGTTCCTTATACGCGCTATCGTATGCAGGCGCGGATTTATACTGTGCGCCGTCACGCAGCACAACAGATTTATCTCGTCAGCACTCGTCGCCGCTATCAGCAGATCAGCGTCCTTCACTCCGGCATACATAAGTGTATCCATCGTCGCGCAGTTGCCCGTCACGGCCATCACATCGTACTTTTCCATGGCAGCCTCCAGCACGCTCTGACTGGAATCTATAAGCGTAAGGTCATATCCCTCTGCAGACAGCTGCTTTACGAGCGTCGCGCCAACCTTTCCGCCTCCTGCTATGATGATCTTCAAATCTCTCTCCAATCTGTCACGCCGGCTCCCGCCGACCGACCAAAAAACTCAAGGCCGCACCACGGCCATATTGAATAATTTTAATACAAAAACAAATAAAAATAAATACAAAACATACTTTTTGTCATTTAATAACATCTCATAGTACCTGCGAATTAAAAAATTCTAATATATTATACACGGCAAACCGCTCTGAATGTGCTAAAATAAAAATGATGCGTTCCTGACTGCGGCTGCCCGGCAGCCAATAAAGCTCTCCAATGAACACATCAAACCCGTAGCCGGAACTTTAAACCGTAATGTTAAAATGAAAGGAACAGTAAAATGGAAGAAGAGAAAACATGTAGGACATGCAGACGACTTCAGGAAAACGGCTTCTGCGAGCTCGTGTCAGCAAGAGAAGTAGAAGAATGCGTATCAAACGGACTCTCTCACTGGTCGAGCATATACAACTCACAGTATGAAATAAACCTCGACAATGTAGATGACATAAACTGATAAATTTTCCAATTTTTATCATATCAAATAATGAATAACGAATACAAAAATACTACATATACGGCCGCACAGCAGGCCCCGCAGGACGGCGCGCCTCAAACCGGAGCATCAGAAAAAGACCCGCAGGCGCGCCGTGGAAAGCTCTACGGCGTCGGTACAGGCCCGGGCCGTCCCGAGCTCATGACGGTCCTCGCCGTAGAAACTATAAAAAAATGTCCTGTCATTGCAGTACCGACTGCGCAGCGTGAAAGCTCCGCAAGCTACAGGACAGCGGCAGCCATGATCCCTGAGATATCCGAACGCTACTGTCTCACGCTCGACACGCCTATGACAAAGGACCTCAAAAAGCTTGATGAAGCATATCATAAATCCGCCGAAACAATCATCGAGCGTCTCGACCGCGGCGATGATGTCGCATATCTCGTGCTCGGCGACCCTGCAGTTTACAGTACTTACATATATATACATCGCATAGTTTCCGCAGCCGGCTACGACACAGAAATAATAAGCGGCGTTACATCATTCTGCGCCGCAGCTGCCGCACTGGGAGACAGTCTCGTAGATCGCTCGGAGCAGCTTCATATAATCCCGTCATCGTATGGCACAAAGGAAGCGCTGAAGCTCCCCGGCACAAAAATACTCATGAAAACAGCGTCGCGCATGAAGGAGCTTAAAAACGAGCTCAAGGCAGAACTCGACAGCTGCGGTGATACCGATATAAACGCAGCCATGGTCGAAAACTGCGGCATGCCCGATGAACGCATATATAAGAACCTCGATGACATTCCGGAAGAAGCCGGATATTTTTCAACAGTTATCGTAAGCGGACACAAACGCTACTAATTATTACTGTATTATGGTAAAATCATATTGTTAATTCACAAAGGATACGGCTGCTCGCTTATTCACCGATCTATTGATATTTATCAAGTCGGAGCGCGCTCCGTTTCCCGGTCAAAACAGATCGAATCTTAATATTAAAGGAGAACAGAAAAATGTCAGACAGAGTAAGGATCACACCTGCATACCTTGATTTCATCATGGAGTCGCTGAAATACGCAACGCCACAGATACACATGGCGCTTCCGAACGCCGAGGGTGAGGAAGCAGAAACACCTGCGCAGGAGCCTACAAACGAAGAAAAGATAGAGGATATCAGAAAGAAGCTGTACGAGAACGACGGCATCATCTCACTCGATGAGCGCGATTTCGGTTTCATATACGACGCTGTACAGAATTACAGAAATTACCTTCAGAAGGAGCTTCCTAAGCACAAGAAGGGCTCTGCAAAGTACAACAAGGCAAAGAAGGCTCTCGATATGATACCTAAGATAAACGCTACCTTCTTCTCTACTATGGTATTTTAATCGGTATTTTAATCGGTATTTTAATTTTACTTTTTAAATATTTAAACCGGTCAGACCGGAGGTGATATGATCAATGATGAGAAAAACTAAAATCGTCTGCACTCTCGGACCTGCGTCACGCAGTCAGGAAGTGATAGAACAGCTGCTCAATGCAGGCATGAACGTAGCGCGTATGAATTTCTCGCACGGAACTCACGACTACCACAGAGAAACAGTCGAAAACTTCAGAACAGTCCGCGACAGGCTCGGCGTGTCCGCTGCAGTGCTGCTCGATACAAAGGGACCTGAGATAAGGCTCGGCGATTTCGCTGACGACAGCGTCATTCTTGAGGACGGCGCCCAGTTCATACTCACAAACAGAAATGTCAGTGGCGATGCTTCTGCTGTTTCGGTAACGTACTCCGACCTTCCTACACAGCTCAGCGTCGGAGACAGAGTACTGCTCGACGACGGAAATCTCGAGCTGCGTGTTGAGTCTTCAAATGCTACTGATATAACATGCACTGTAGTCCACGGTGGAAAGATCAGCAGCCACAAGGGTGTAAACATACCGGGCGTTCACATAGAAATGCCTTACATGAACGAGCAGGACAAGTCAGACGTGCTTCTGGGAATAGAGCTCGACGTCGACTATATAGCAGCATCATTCGTCCGCCGTAAGGAGGATGTCATAGAGCTTCGCCGCTTCCTCGACTATCACGGCGGTCATGAAATAAAGATCATATCAAAGATAGAAAACAACGAAGGCGTTGACAATTTCGAAGAAATACTCAAGAACTCGGACGGCATAATGGTCGCACGCGGCGACATGGGTGTAGAAGTAGAATACGAACGTCTCCCGGGCATACAGAAGAGATTCATCAAGCGCTGCCGCCAGGTCGGAAAGCCTGTCATCACAGCAACTCAGATGCTCGAATCAATGATAAGCCACACGAGCCCTACAAGAGCCGAGATAAACGATGTAGCAAATGCTGTATTTGACGGCACATCTGCAGTAATGCTCTCTGGCGAGACTGCAGCAGGAAAGTACCCTGTACTCGCAGTTGAAGCAATGTCGCGCATCGCCGTGCAGGCAGAGCACGACTGCTTTGACATGGATGTCTATAAGGATCAGCAGGCTGACGTTTCAGCTGTCAGGAGACTTACACGCGAAGCTATATGCGATGCGGCATGCAGAGCGGCTGTAGACCTTAACGCGCGTGCCATCATCGCCATAACTCGCGGCGGCAGCACTGCTATCAGCGTTGCAAAATTCCGCCCGCACACTCCGATAATCGGTGCTACGTTCAGGCAGAAAACATTCCAGCAGCTCTCACTTATATGGGGCGTAACTCCTGTGCTGGCGCTCTTCCAGGACAATACTAACGACCTGATACGCCACGGCATAGACTGTGCCAAGATGCTCGACATGGTATCGAACGGCGACTCAGTAGTAGTGACTGCAGGCGTACCTGTAGGATGCCATGAAGGAACTAATATGATAAAGGTTGAAACAGTAGACGGCAATAATGTTTGTATTTAACTATGCCGCTCCCGTGCGTGCTCCCGGTGTATTTTGAGTAATATTTCCTGTGCTCCGCGCACCTGTATATTTTACTTTTTCACTTTTTTGAAATTCTAAATGTAAGAAATTACAAAAAGCTGCATCCCTGTTATCCCAGTGGATGCAGCTTTTTTGTATACATAAAAAAAATAGTTTGAAAATCAAAAAAAGTGCTTGCTTTTTGCCCTTAGGCACGTTATATTTATCTTGAACTTATTATTCGTTTTTATCGTTTCAAAGTTTAACTGACGAAGCAGCTTATGCCGAAAGCTGCTTCTTTAATTTTTTGATTTATTTCTACTTTAATTCGTCTGAAATTTGTTGTATAATTAACTTACCGACCTCTTAAATATGCGGATGTAGTTCAGTGGTAAAACACCGGCTTCCCAAGCCTGAGTTGCGGGTTCGATTCCCGTCATCCGCTCCAATGATCAGTTGCAAAATCGCCCGATTTTGCAACTGATTTTTTCTTTTTCGATGAATTTTGTTTGCTGAGTTTGAAAATGTCACGCTATAGAAGGCGGATAGTGTGACATTTATGTATAATTAGACACTGCTAATACCTCCTATCTTTGGTAGTATGCGATTGGGGAATCACATCTATTTTAGCATAGGAGTATTTTTCTTGAAGCTATAGCTTTTATATTCCACCAGCTGAGCCGGTGGTTTATTGTGCTAAAGCTACAAAGGGCAGGCGCCCGAGCATTGCTCGGGCGCCTGCTGTATGCGTTGGATTCCTTAAATGGCCCCTGTGCCAACAAGGGTATCACCAAAATAGGCGTACACAAGAACTGAAACATTGCTA
>CAVGAH010000058.1:0-8816 GCA_963627215.1 bacterium
GCGGAGAGCATACCTCGACAGCTGCTGTAAGCAAATATGGTAATACTGTATCGGCGATTGGTTTTTGCCACGGAAAATACAGTAGCAAAGAACCGACAGAACCATCTAATATTTTGAAAAACATATACGTGAGCATCACCAACACAGGTGACAAGCCGCTCCCTGCAATTACGTATAACCAGCCGCACGAGCTAGTTGAGTATGACAGCACATATCCTTTCTCGCTGGAAAATGTTGTGTTTGCCGGGCAGGAAACTATAGACGGAATTTACTTCCCTGACGGCAGCAGCTATAAAAATTACGAAAACCCGATCCAGACTGCCTATGGTGAAGAGAACAGTCAGTGGTTGACAACGAAAGGTTCGCCTACCAGCGCGGATGCAGTCAGCATCAAAGATGACAGCATTATATCTATCGCGTCCGGCAAGCTCTGCGGCAAGAAGCTTGGCAGCACCAATGTTGTCGTTCATGTGAACATGAACAACAATAATTATACTTTGTCGACGATTCCTGTTACCGTATCTCGCGCATTAGTTGCCGTTACCATGACGGATGCGACAGAAACCTACGATGGCACAAACAAGACCATCAACGCTGTTGCTGCTGAGGGTGCGTCACTTCCTGGTGACTTGGAATTGAAATACAGCTACAAGGCATCCACAGCTGATGACAGCTCGTATAGCAGTGATGCGCCAACAGATTGCGGCACCTATACCGTCAAGGTGGAGAGCGGCAGCGAGAATTATGAGCTGACCGGCACCACTACTGCTGAGCTGACGATCACGGCTGCTGATTTGTCTGATGCAGCAGTCACTCCCGCGCAGAATACCTTTAAGTATCAAGACGGCGAGGAAATTAAGCCCGATGTGTCTGTGGTTTTGAATGGGACTACACTGGTTGCCGATAAGGATTATTCGGTAGCTTATTCTAATAACACAGCGGCTGGAACTGCTACGATTACTGTCAGCGGTAAGGGTAACTACACGGGAACAGCTGCGGGAAGCTTTACAATCAGTGCGGACGCCCCGACTGTGAAAGCGGAGAATGTTTCTGCAACTTATGACGCAAAGGTACATACGGTCGAAGTGACTGCAAGCAGTGGTACAGTTAAATATTACGAAAACGCTCTGACACATAAGAGCTTTGAAGGAACGAGTGACGCAGGTGAGCATAAAGTGTACTACGAAGTAACCGGAGCGACAGGCTTTGACGGGAATGTCACTGGTTATGTAGTGCTAAATATCGCTCCTGCGCCCCTTACCATCAAGGCGAACGATCAGAGCGTCCGCGTGGGCGGCACTATGCCGACATACACCTATACCGTGTCGGGCCTTTGCGGAGATGACGAGTTGAGCACCGAACCTACGCTGAATTGCTCTGCCGATGGAAAGACGGCGGGTTCGTTTGACATCATTCCAAGCGGCGCGGATGCCGGGGACAACTATGATATTACCTATCAGAACGGCACTCTGACCGTTTACCGTTCGAGCAGCAGCTCCAACACCACAACCGACGCGGATGGCTCCACAACGAAGACCACGACCAACGCGGATGGCTCCACGACCACCACCGTCACGGACACGAAAACCGGCACCGTGACGGAAACCACCAAGAACACAGACGGCTCCACCCTCGTTGTTGTAACCGAGAAGGACGACACCGTGACCACCACGGAGACCCGGACGGATGGCTTGACGGTCAAGACCGTGGATGAACCTCGCAAGGATGTGACGGCCACCGTCAGCATCCCACACAGCGTGGGCGCCGCCACCGTGACCATTCCTGCCGACACCACCCCCGGCACCGTGGCCGTGGACGCTGATACCGGCAAGATCATCAAGCTGTCTGTTCCCACCGAGGACGGCCTGACCGTCAAGCTGGACGGTTCAGCCAATCTGGTGCTGGTGGACAAGAGCAAGGATTTCGCCGACACGAACAACCATTGGGCCGAGGACGCAATCGACTTTGTCACCGCCCATGATATGTTCCAGGGCACCAGCTCCGACACATACTCCCCGGAGAACACCATGACCCGCGCCATGCTGATGACCGTGCTGGCCCGCTTTGACGGCCAGGACACCACGGGCGGCAGCGTGTGGTATGAGAAGGGCATGGAGTGGGCCAAGTTGAGCGGCGTGTCCGACGGCTTCAACCCTGACGGCAGCATCACCCGTGAGCAGTTTGCCGCCATGCTTTACCGCTATGCCGGTTCTCCCGCTGTGAGCGGCGGCATTGACACCTTCTCCGACGCGAGCAAAGTGAGCGACTACGCCACCGACGCCATGCGCTGGGCGGTCAGCACCGGCGTCATCGGCGGCATGGGCGACGACACACTGGCTCCCCAGGGCAACGCCACCCGCGCACAGGTTGCTGCTATGCTCATGCGGTTCTGCACCAACCTGACCAAGTAGCTCTTTACCCGGCGAGAAGATAAGCGTCCGATCAAAGGAACGGATGATATCAAGGCCGACTTAGAATAGACGGTGATAACTTCATATCTACATGGAAAATTTGGCCCGCAAAGACGGTTGAAGTCTTTGCGGGCTTTTGGATATTATGCTTGCGCGGTGACGCGCGTACTGTGTTGCTGCATTAGTGCATTAGTACGTTATTATAATAAAAGCATACTCATACATTATCCACTGCAAATGATTTAATATCTACTTTTTTTATTCATACTGTTGCATAAATATAACTGACGATGTATAATTATACAATCTTAGCAGAAAAGTGCTGTGTTTCGTGTCGGATATACGGACGGCGGACGGGGAGAGGCTCAGAAGCGTGGCACTTATCGGGGAAATATTTTGTATTTAATTTAACGGAATTATAAATATAAATGAAAGAAGGCAGTTATCATGAATAAAGCAGAGATTTTAATAGAAGCGTTACCTTATATAAAACGTTTCGCGGGAAAGACGTTCGTTATAAAGTACGGCGGAAGTGTTATGGAGAACGATGAGCTGAAGAAGAAGTTTATTGAGGATGTAGCGCTCCTGAAGCTCGTAGGCATAAATATCGTTATCGTTCACGGCGGCGGCAAGCGCATAAACGCAATGCTCGACAAGGTGAATCTCGACGTAGAGTTCATACAAGGTCAACGCGTTACTGATGAAAATGTAATGAATATAGTAGAGATGGTCCTCTCAGGCTCGGTCAACAAGGATCTTTCAGCCTGCCTCAGTGCGCACGGCATACATGCTGTAGGTCTTTCGGGCAAGGACAGCAACCTCCTCAATGCTGAGAAAAAATACGTTACAGGCAAGGACGGCAGCAAGCTCGACCTCGGCTACGTAGGTCAGATAAAGGAAGTAAACAAGAATCTCCTGCACGACCTGATAAACGCGGAGTACGTTCCTATCATATCTCCTGTAGCGATCGGCTACAACGGCGAGACGTTCAACGTAAACGCCGACTACGTAGCGGGCGCGGTAAGCGGAGCTCTCGAGGCTGAAAAGCTCATCCTTCTGTCTGATATCAAGGGATTATATAAAGATATAAACGATGAAGATTCATTCATTTCAGAGATAAATACTGACACTATAAAGGAATACATAGCCGACGGAACGATAGCAGGCGGCATGATACCAAAGATGCAGTGCTGCATGGACGCGATAGAAAAGGGCGCAAAGGAAGTCGCAATAATCGACGGCCGCGTGGCTCACAGCCTCCTGATAGAAATATTCACTCACGCAGGAAGCGGCACGATGGTAAAGAAATAAAATAGTAACGAAATAAAATAGTAACAAAATAAAAACAAAATAAAAACAAAATAAAAACAAAATAAAAACAAAATAAAATGTCAACGAAGTAATAAATACTTATTGATTTCCGGCCGCCCGGCGGCCCCATACGTGATAATTAAATTACCGTAAACAAATAAGTAATAATGTGTTAAAATAAGACGCACAGACGGCGGCCAGGCCGCCCCGCAAAACACCCGTAGCAAGACGCGGAGCGCCTTAACGGAGAGAATATCAGAAAAAGATCTGAAAAAGAAAAAAGATCAAGAGGTATAATATGAAAATCATCGAAGGAAAGAGCGTATCCTGCGTAAAAGGCTACAAAGCAGCAGGCTGCGCAGTAGGACTTAAAAAAAGCGGAAAAAAAGACATGGGACTCATCTACAGTGAAGTCCCTGCAGTGAGCGCAGCAGTATTCACTACAAACGTAGTAAAAGCAGCGCCTGTACTTACAGATATGAAGCACGTTCAGAACCCGACGACGCGCGCCATGATAATAAACAGCGGCAACGCCAACGCATGCACAGGCGAGCAGGGCATACAGGATGCAATATCAATGGCAAAAAAGACAGCGGAGCTCCTGAACGTAGATCCTAAAGAAGTACTCGTATACTCAACAGGCGTTATCGGCCAGCCGATGCCTATGGACACTATCCTCAGCGGCATAGAGCAGTGCGCCGGAGCGCTCGCGTCAGACGGCGACGAGGTTCACAGAGCCATTATGACTACAGATACAAAAGAAAAGTGCATATTCGCCGAGATAGAGCTTTCAGGCAAGACAGCGAGCATCTGCGGCATAGCAAAGGGCTCAGGCATGATACACCCGAACATGGCGACGATGCTCTCATACGTCGTAACAGACGCAGCAGTATCAAAGGAAGTCCTGACAGCTATGCAGAAGGAGATAACTCACACGACATTTAACATGGTAACTGTTGACGGCGACACGAGCACGAACGACACAGCGACTATAATTGCAAACGGCTGTGCAGGAAACTCGATCATAGACAAGGCAGAGGGCGAAGATTACAAAACTCTCTACGATGCGGTATATTATGTAACTGAATTCCTCGCAAAATCGATCGCAGCAGACGGGGAGGGCGCTACAAGGCTCATGGAGGTAGACCTCGTCGGCGCTGAAACAGAAGACCAGGCGCGCACATGCGCTCGCTCAGTAGCGTCATCAAGCCTCGTAAAGGCAGCCATCCACGGCGCTGACGCAAACTGGGGCAGAGTACTTTGCGCCATGGGCTACTCAGGCGCGCAGTTCGACCAGATGAAGGTAGACGTTGCGTTTGCCAGCGAAAAGGGCAGCATCGATGTATTCATAAAGGGCGTGCCGCAGAGCTTTGACGAGGACAGAGCACTCGAAATACTCCAAAACGACGTAGTTCAGATAAAGATAAACATGAACAGCGGAGACCACGCAGTAAAAGCATGGGGCTGCGACCTTTCAAAGGAATACGTGGAAATAAACGGCAGCTACCGTTCATAACGAATGAATACGCTCAGCGGCGCTCGTCCGCCGGGCGGACCCATGACAGTAAATTATTAATTAATTAAAATATTATGTATGATCACGGCATCATTCCGTAATATACAACAGATAAAAATAAAGAGGCTATAAAATGGTAAAAGCAGGAATCATAGGCGCTACCGGCTACGCCGGCCAGCAGCTCGTCAGCCTTCTCGTAAATCATCCTGAGGCTGAGATAAAATTCGTATCATCAAATTCATACGCAGGACAGTTATTTTCAGATATCTATCCGCAGTTCTACAAAATACTCGACATGCCGCTCCTGAGCACAGAAGAAGCAAAAGCAGCAATGGGCGATGTAGACGTAGTTTTCACGGCGCTGCCTAACGGACTCGTTTTTGAGCTCGCAGAGCTCGCACTCGAAAAGGGTGTAAAGATAATAGATTTCAGCGCGGATTTCAGACTTGACGACCCTGACGTTTACGAAGAATGGTATAAAACAGAGCACACAGCAAAGGATCTCATATCTAAACAGGTATACGGCCTCGCAGAGCTGTGGCGCGACGAGATAAAGGGCGCGGATCTTATAGCGAACCCGGGCTGCTACACTACAGCAAGCATACTCGCGATATCGGCGCTGCTGAGAGAAAAAGGACTCGTTGATACAGACCACATCATAATCGATGCAAAATCAGGCATCACAGGCTCAGGCCGCAAGAAGGACATATCACTTCTGTATACAGAAGCAGGTGAATCAGTGAAAGCTTACGGCATAGCTCACCACAGACATACGCCTGAGATAGAGCAGGAGCTTTCAAAGGTAGCAGGAAAGCAGATACAGGTTCAGTTTACGCCGCACCTTATGCCGATGAAGCGCGGCATACTCGCGACTATATACGTTGACCTTAAAAAGGACGTAACAGAGGATGACCTGTACGCCGTTTACGAAAAGTATTACGGAAAAGAGAACTTCATAAGAATACGCCGCGGCATGTGCGAGACGCGCTTCGTAGTCGGAACTAACTTTTGCGACATCAGCGTGCGTGTAGATCAGAGGACGCACCGCGCCATCGTAACATCATGCATAGACAACATGGTAAAGGGCGCAGCAGGTCAGGCTGTACAGAACATGAATGTAGCGTTCGGACTTGAGGAAACAGCCGGTCTTAAAAACATGAATATCGTAGCGCCATAAGGTCACGGTATTTTCAGGTAAGAAAAGGCGCTGCGCATGGGCCTGCGCGAGCAGGCGGCAGGATAGATGCCCTTATTACTTAAAAATATGAAAAATAAAACTGCTTTCAGATGAAATATATTCATCGGGAAGCAGTTTTTTATTGCAGGCATCCGGTTAAAGAACTACATTATCTATCTCATCGCCCGTCTCGAGCTCTCTGAGCGAAAACTCTCTTTCTTCATATATTATATACGAATTTACAGTTCCGCCCTTAGGAATGGAAACAGAGCCCGGATTGATGTAGTAATAATCGCCCATATTGTCGAGCGCGGAAATATGAGTGTGGCCGTTGAGCAGCACATCGTATTCAACGAACGGCGGCGGATTGCCGGGGCTGTATACATGACCGTGAGTAGCAAAAAGCTTCAGCCCGTCAACCTCAAGCATCTCGTAAGTGTTCATGAGCGGGAAATTAAGCACCATCTGGTCGACCTCGGCGTCGCAGTTGCCGCGGACAGCGATGATCTTGTCTTTCAGACTGTTTAATATCTCCATAGTGCGCTTGGTGTCGTAATCCTCAGGAAGCGCGTTGCGCGGCCCATGATAGAGCAGGTCGCCGAGCAGCAGTATCTTGTCTGGCGCCTCATTGTTGACAGCATCAAGTAACTGCTCTGCATATTCAGCTGAGCCGTGTATATCAGATGCGATAAGTATCTTCATTATATATGTCCTCCATTAAAGTAATATTAATATGCAATTAATGCAATACAGCCCTTCCGCCGTCACCGGCGATGTACGCGCGGCTGCGGCCGCGCATTCTGCATGCAGTTACATTTTATACTCGTTTATGAGATCTATAAGCAGCATAGCGGTCATACCGTTAGATGTGCCTGCGTGTACATACTCTGCAGCAAGTCTGCGATGCTCGTACTGCGTGAGAGGTATCGTCGGCAGAGGGTAGCCTGCAAGCAGCAGAGTATAGCTCATTGCGGCGTAGGCTGTCGCGTCGTTGTAGTCGTTGAACGGCCAGACCGACATTATCTTATCATGCAGAGCGACAGCAGGGTCTATAGCGTCAGCCCAGACTGCAGCTGCCATATCTGTTTCTATGCGTCTCATGCGTTCAGGTATCTCCGAGCTGTAGGGCGGAGTCAGAGCCATTTCCTTTATCTGCGGCGTACCGCGTCTGAAATCGTCATCATCACAGTCGCCCGATAATATCGAATGAAAAAGCTGTATGATCCTAGTGTCAGGCTCGATATGCATATCACACAACGTGTCGAACTCAGACCGTAATTTAAGGCAGGCATCTGCCAGTCGATATTCCTCTATAGTAGCATCGAGAGCGCATTCTCCGCAGAGCATCTTATGTATCGAGTCGTGCTGCAGCGATGAGCCGGAGACCGACAGCATGGAGCATATCCATCTTTCAGTATTGGCGAGCCTTATCTCGGCTGCCTTCTTTTCTGAAATGTCACCGAGCTCTTCAGCAGCTGCTGCGAGCTTTGATTTAAGATATTCCGTGTCAGGGAAGCTTCTTCGTGCTCATTGCGGTTCACCTCCTTTAAGCGCATGTAGCGGATGTCGGTTTGGCTGATATGAATTATCTAATATTGTAACATATCATACACAAAAATATTTTTTTAAAATTTTTTTCGCGAAAATAATGTTTTTTAGCCGAAAAATGCGTTTTTTGATGTGAAAATAACATGATTGTATTTTTTTTAACTGGGTCGTTAAAAAGCAAAACAAGTGAAAATAAGGAATTTTAACTGCTAAAGATAGTACTGTGTTTGTAATAAATAACAAATATAGTTGATTGCAACAATGAAAATATATGCCAATCATATCCCAAAAGCTTGAAAGAGCGTCACTTAGGAGAAAACATAATTCAGTTGACAAATAATAAGCATGCTATCAATTTGTTTATGTTGTGAGTGTATACATAATACAAAACGCTGATTGTATGCAATAAAAATAAGTGTTATCAAAGGCTTTAGAAACATTTGTTAAAATCTTATTTAATTGACATGATGCTATTGATTGTGGTATTCTGATGGTGCGAAAGGCGAACGAGATATTAAGTCAAGAGCTTATTGGTAAAGTAAGTTTATACCTTGGTAGAATGTTTGTTTTTCACAAAAGCGTTAATGTCAGAACTGTATAAAGCACAGTCAGTGCATCGGTCATATGCGTTAATGACCTTACATAAGATAAGATACAGTTCGACATACAAAGTATCCAAATGCTGTTTTTAGGCAGGTTTGTATATTTATTTAAGTTTTTAATTTTTTTCTTAAGCGTTAATTTTTAAGGAGGACAAAAGTGGCTAAAGAACTCATAATCAATTCAGTAGAAACTTTTGAAGAAGCTTTACCGGTTATCCGTGAGGCTCAGGCTGAATATGCAACATTCACAC
>CAVGAH010000058.1:8826-12606 GCA_963627215.1 bacterium
GGTTGATGCAATCTGTGAGAAGGCTGCAATGGAAGTATCAAAGATGAGAATTCCACTGGCTAAGATGGCTCACGATGAGACAGGATATGGTATCGTAGTTGACAAGGTAACTAAGAACCAGTATGCAGCTGAATATACTTGGAACTACATGCGTGACAAGAAGTCTTGCGGCGTTATCGAAGAAGACAAGGCTTTCAGAACAAAGAAGATCGCTTCTCCAAAGGGCGTTATCGCTGCTATTATCCCTACAACAAACCCAACATCTACATGTATCTACAAGGTGTTAATGGCGTTAAAGACAAGAAACGCTATCATTGTTTCTCCTCACCCAAATGCTAAGAACTGCACTATCGCAGCTGCAAAGATCCTCAAGAAGGCTGCTGTAGAGTGTGGTATGCCTGAGAACGTAATTACTTGGGTTGAACAGCCTTCACTCGAAATATCAGCAGTTATGATGGATAAGGTAGACCTCATCCTCGCTACTGGTGGTGAAGCAATGGTACACGCTGCTTACTCTTCAGGTACACCGGCTATCGGCGTAGGTCCTGGTAACTGTAACGTAGTAATCGATGAGACAGCTGACCTCAGAATGGCTGTTGAATCTATCATTCACTCTAAGACATTTGATAATGGTATGATCTGCGCTTCAGAACAGCACATCACAGTTCTGAAGAGCGTATATAAAGAAGTTAAGGCTCTCATGAAGGAAGCAAGATGCTACTTCCTCAGCAAGGACGAAGCTGCTAAGGTTGCTGACGTATTCTTTAATCCTGCAACTCACGGCGTTAAGGCTCCTGCAGTAGGTCAGACAGCTGTTCGCCTCGCTGAGATGGCTGGAATCGAAGTACCACCTGAAACTAAGGTTCTCGTATATGAGACAGATGATACTTCACATGACAACCCATGGGCAAATGAAAAGCTCTGTACTCTTCTCGGTATGTTCAAGGCTAACGATCTTGACGAAGCATTCGACATCTGCGAAAAGCTCGTATTTGAGGGTGGTGCTGGTCACTCTGCAGCTATGTACTGTGACGCTTCTGATGAAGCTAAGATTGAAGAGTTCGGCGAAAGAATGAAGGCTGGACGTATCATGATCAACGAACCAACTGCTTTCGGCGGTATCGGTGACGTTTACAACTTCAATGTAGCTCCATCACTTACTCTTGGACCTGGTTCAGTTGGTGGTTCTTCTTACATGGGCAACACTAACTTCGAACAGTTACTCGACATCAAGACAGTTCAGATCAGAACTGAAAACATGCTCTGGTTACAGCTTCCTAAGAAGGTTTACCACAAGACAGGCTGCACTCCTGTAGCTCTGAAGGAAATGAAGGAAGTTTATGACTTCAAGAGAGCATTCATCATCACAGACGCTGTTCTCTATCAGCTCGGCGCTTGCGATGCTATCATAAATCAGTTAAGAGATATGGGTATCGAAACTGCAGAGTTCTTCGACATCAGAGTTGACCCACAGATCCAGGATGCTATGAAGGGTCTCCCTAAGATGCATGAATTCGAACCAGACGTAATCATCGCTGTAGGTGGTGGTTCAGCTATCGATACTGCAAAGATCATGTGGATCATGTACGAGAACCCAGAAGAAGGATTCCTCGACATGGCTACTCTCTTCATCGATATCAGAAAGAGAATCAGATTCTTCCCTCAGATGGGCAGGAAGGCTAAGCTCGTCTGCATCCCAACAACTGCAGGTACTGGTTCTGAGTGCACACCATTCACTATCATCTCAGATGCAAACACTGGCATGAAGTGGCCAATCATCGGTTACGAAATGATGCCTGAAATGGCTATTGTTGATGCTAACAACATGATGACACTCCCACCAAGAGCTACTCAGGCTTCTGGTTATGACGTACTTACTCACGCTGTCGAAGCTTACGTTTCTACATTCGCTACTGAATATACTAACGGTTTTGCAAGATCAGCTGTTAAGATGGTATTTGATTACCTCCCAAGAGCTTACAAGTCAGCATTCAAGGATGCTAAGCCAGATCCAGATGCTCGTAAGGAAATGGCAGATGCTTCTGCAATCGCAGGTATCGCATTCGCTAACGCATTCCTCGGTATCAACCACTCGCTCTCACATAAGCTGGGCGGCTGGTTCCACATTCCACACGGTACTGCAAATGCGCTCCTCTGCCCATATGTATGCAGATTCAACGCTCAGAAGCACCCATATCACATGGGAACATTCTCACAGTACAAGTACCCACAGGCATTCGAAAGATATGTTGAACTCGGTGAACTCATCGGAGTTAAGGGTAAGAACGATGCTGAGACATTCGAAAACTGGATCCAGGCTCTCGAAGACCTCAAGAAGGAAATCGACATCCCTGCAACTATCCAGGATTGGCTCGTTGAAGCTCATCCGGAAACTTCTGCTGAAGAATGGGAAGTTAAGTTCCTCGCAGCTGTTGATCAGATGTCTGAATGGGCATTCCACGATGCATGCACAGGCGCTAACCCTGTATATCCTACATTCGGCGAACTCAAGCAGGTTTACCTCAGAGCATTCTACGGTAACGAAAAGTTCATCGAAAAGTATGGCGATGTTCTTGAAGTTGAAATCGAACTCCCACTCGATACTCACGCTGCTTACCCAGAAGGTCTTGCTGCTGATCTCGGATTTGACAAGACTGGCGGCTTCAACTAATCGACACGGTTCATTATTTGAAATAGCAGTATAAACTATCGTTTAACAGATGAAGCTGATGTCGGCTGTTCGGTATCAGCTTCATCTTATATAGACAAGGAGAAACGGATATGAACATGCTCAATCTTCCAAAGAAGGTATATTTCAAAAAGGGCTGCATGGGCGTTGCTCTGAAGGAGCTGGATGAAGTATACGGCTTAAAGAGAGCATTCATAGTTTCTGATGCTAATCTGTACAGAAGCGGCGTTGTAGCTCCGGTTATCGATTTCTTAAGAAAGAGAGGCGTTAAGAGCGCTGAGTTCTTTACTCTGAGTGAAGTTCCTTCATTCGCTGATGTAAAGAGCGGTCTTCCTAAGATGCATGAGTTCGAGCCTGATGTTATACTCGCTGTAGGCGGCGGTTCAGTTATAAGCGCTGCGAAGGCAATGTGGCTCCTTTATGAGAATGACGATCTTGATCTTGCTGAAACAGCAAAGAATTTCAGCGCTCTCACAGGAAGTGACGTTGGTTTCCCTGCAACAAACACTAAAGCAAAGCTTGTTGCTTTGGCTACTACTTTCGGTACAGGCGCACAGAATTCACCATTCGCAGTATTAGCTGACGATGATGGTAAGGAATGTGTTATAGCAAGCTATAAGCTGTTACCTGAAATATCGATAACAGATTCTTTATTCGTTGAGACTCTTCCTGCTGAGCTTATCAAGAAGAACGGTCTCGCACTTATATCTCAGGCTATAAGAGCATATGCAGCTCCGGGCGCAAATGCTTATACTCAGGGACTTCTCGCTGAGGTTACAGGTATAGTCCTGAAGAATCTTGAGGCAGGTATCAACGGCTGCCACGCTGCAATAGAGACTCTGTGCAATGCAGGCGCTATCGCAGGATTTGCTGTAGGCAATGCTGTTGAGACTATCGACCCTGCAGCTGAGGTATTCCCGACTACTTTTGAAAAGGGTCAGGAAATATCTGCTTATGATGACCTCGCTAACGAGATAGGTCTTGAAGACCTCGAAGCTTTAATGGCTGCAGTAGAGAAGCTTGCTGCTCTTTAATTAAAAAAGAATAATACAATAGTTTCTGAAATTCGGAATTACTACAGTATATAGACA
>CAVGAH010000059.1:0-12532 GCA_963627215.1 bacterium
ATATCCTCCGTATTTCTGGCCGGGATACAATGCACTACTTTTTCCAGAAGCTTCACCTCCTTTTTTGCGTTTTAGGCTACTCATCTTCACCACTGTTTGCAATGATAGTTAGTCTAATTTTATACTGTCAAAACAAGCTTTTCACAACATATTGTGTTTAATTTTATTTATCACTACCAGATATACGCGACATCAATACTACCGTCTCAACATGCTTAGTAAACGGAAAGTTATCAAACGCCTTAACTTTAGTAACGGCATAACCATTCTCCTGCATAAAGAGCAGATTATCCATAAGTGTCTTAGGATTACATGAGATGTAAAGTATCTGGTCCACGCCGTAGCGGAGCAGCTTAGGCAGTACTTTATAGTTCATACCGGCGCGCGGCGGATCCACTACTATTACGTCAGGCAGATCCGTCAGGTCGTCTATTACCTTGAGGACGTCGCCTGCTATGAACTCGCAGTTGTCGAGCCCGTTGAGCTCGGCGTTTGCGCGCGCTGCGTCTACTGCGTCCTCTACTATTTCAACGCCTACAGCCTTGCGCGCCTTGAGTGCGAGCGCCTGTGTTATCGTTCCAGTTCCGCAGTAAAGGTCGAAAACTGTCTTGCCCTCGACGTCGTCTATCATCGCCAGCGCTTCTGTATAAAGGCGCTCAACTGCGGAAATATTCGTCTGGAAGAACGAGTATAAACTTACATTGAACTGCAGTCCGAGTATGCTCTCACGGTAATAGTCCCTACCGTAAATAGTTTCAAGCCTTTCGCACGTTACCTTATCAGAGATATTATCGTTGTAAGTATGAAGAATGCCGACTATAGTGTTGTTGAGCGGCAGTCCCAACAGCATATCCTTAAACGCCTCGTCGTCAAACTCCGCAACAGTAGTCGACACGATGCTTATAAGCAGCTCCTTAGTGCGCTCGCCCTTCCTGACTATGAGATTTCTCATAAGCCCGTCGTGCCTTCTCTTGTGATAAGCCTTATAGCCGCGCTCATTGCAGAACGCGAGCGTCGCGCTGAGTATCTTATTAAAATCAGGATCGACAAGCATGCATTCATCCACTGTAACGACAGACATAAACTGTCCGCGCTTGTGCATGCCGAGCGTCATATCGCCGTCCTTCACTTCGTCACCGAATGTATATTCCATTTTATTCCTGTAAGATGTTATCTGCGGGCTGCCCTCTATCCCGAGGTACTCGCCGTATCTTATGCCTTTGTCGTTCAAGAGCTCCAGCACAGTCTTTCCCTTGAGCTCCACCTGATCCTCATATTCTATTCCCTGGTAAAGACATCCTCCGCACACATCCTTATGCTTGCAAATTTCCATTTATAAACCCTCCGTCATATTTTAAAAAGACCCGGCAGCACCGCGCATCTTACGTGTCCGGTTCGCCGGGTCTTCTAAGCAGCTACCATTCCATATTTTCCAGTTCGTTCAGGTCATACGGCGTTTCCTGGTAAACAAAGTTCAGCCAGTTAGAATAAAAAAGGTTAGCATGACCCTTCCAAGTCACTTCAACGCCGTTTTTCGGATCATCTCCGACAAAATAATTATACGGTATCATGATTTCCTTGCCTGCGTCGAGATCTCTGTGGTACTCCTTCATCAGAGTTCCGCGGTCATACTCCCAGTGTCCGTTCAGGAATATCCAGCGTCTGTTCTTAGTCGCTATCATATGTGGTCCCGCAAAGTACGATTCGTCCATTATCTCAAGCTCATCTATCTTTCTGACAGCATCTATGTCAGGCTGAGTATGCCTTGAGTGCGGCACGAGGAATCTGTCGTCAAAGCCGCGCGTCAGCGGTGACTCGTAATCCTTATGATTAAGCTTATGCGGGAATACGCCGAATAATTTATGATCTAACGTCTTTTTCTGTATATTATAATGATGATAAAGGCCCGCCTGCGCGCCCCAGCATATATGGATAGTGCTGAAAACATTCTTTTTAGTCTTGTCCATGAGCTCCGTAAGCTCGTCCCAGTAGTCTACCTCTTCAAAAGACAGCTTTTCAAGCGGCGCTCCGGTTATTATCATGCCATCGAATTTCTCATCCTTCATCTCATCGAATGAATGGTAGAACTGATTGAGATGTGAAAGGTCTTCCTTCTTTCTGTAGTCAGTATCCATCATGATAAGGTTCAGATCCACCTGAAGCGGCGTGTTTGCGAGCATTTTTATAAGCTGCGTCTCAGTCACTTCAAGCGTAGGCATGAGATTCAAAAGTCCGATCTTTATCGGACGTATCATCTGGTTTTCGCCCCTGTCGCCGTTCATTACAAAGACGTTCTTCTGCTTAAGGACGTCATAGGCAGGGTAATTTTCAGGGATAAGTATAGGCATCTTTTCAACTCCTTTTAGCGCGGTGACGCGCCCTGTTTATTTTAATATTCCGGCATCGGTCATTCGTTTACATTTATGCCCATAGCCGCAGCCGGAATCATTCGTTCTGTCTTATTACAGTAAAGTGCTGTAATCGTCGTATTTCATATAGAACTCGCGCTTGTACTCAGTAAATCTGTCCTGCTCTATCGCTTCGCGTATGTTCTGCATAGTATGAACGAGGAAATGCAGGTTGTGATAAGACAGGAGCATGGATGACAGGATCTCGTTTGCTTTAAATAAATGTCTGAGATACGCTCTTGAGTAATTTCTGCATACGTAACAGTCGCACTCGTGGTCGAGCGGCGTGAAGTCGCGCTCAAACTTAGCGTTCTTTATATTCACCTTGCCGTGTGAAGTCATCGCGCTTCCGTTCCTCGCAAGTCTCGTCGGTAGCACGCAGTCGAACATGTCTACGCCACGCTCGACGCCCTCGAAAAGGTGGTCCGGAGTGCCTACGCCCATCACATAGCGAGGCTTGTTCTTAGGCAGGTAATCGGTAGCGTAATCAAGCACCTCGTACATGAGCTCGCGCGGCTCGCCGACACTTAATCCGCCGATAGCATAGCCAGGAAGATCGAGCTCAACTATCTCCATGGCGCTCTGATATCTGAGATCCTTGTACATACCGCCCTGCATGATGCCGAAAAGCGACTGTCTTTCAGTGTCCCTATGCGCTTCCTTGCAGCGTCTGAGCCATCTGGTAGTTCTTTCCAGAGAGTTCTTTACATATGAATAGTCAGCAGGATACGGCGCGCACTCGTCGAACGCCATCATTATGTCCGAGCCAAGAGCATTCTGGACTTCTATAGACTTTTCAGGCGTAAGCATATGCGATGAGCCATCTATGTGTGAACGGAACTTTACGCCTTCTTCTGATATCTTTCTCATAGCGCCGAGGCTGAACACCTGGAAGCCGCCGCTGTCAGTAAGTATCGGTCTGTCCCAGTTCATGAACTTATGAAGGCCGCCCGCCTCCCTTACTATATCGTGACCCGGTCTGAGATAAAGGTGGTACGTATTTGAAAGTATTATCTCAGCTCCGAGAGATTTTACCTCCTCCGGGAGCATTGCTTTTACAGTACCCGCTGTGCCTACAGGCATAAAAACAGGCGTCTCTATCGTGCCGTGCGGAGTGTGCAGGCGTCCGCGCCTCGCCCTTGTGCGCGGATCTTCTTTTATTAACTCGTAAGTTACTGCGTCCATAATTCTTAAAATTTCTCCTTATTTAATAAACATTGCGTCGCCATAGCTGAAAAATCTGTATTTCATAGCGACAGCTTCGTTGTATATCTCAAGTATCTTTTCTCTGTCATAGAGCGCAGATATCAGCATCAGAAGCGTTGATTTAGGCAGATGGAAATTAGTTATCAGGCAGTCCACTATCTTGAATTTATAGCCCGGATAAATAAATATATCTGTATTTCCGTGTCCCGCAGGCAGTACTCCGTCTTCGCCTGCCGCACTCTCCATCGTTCTGGTCGAAGTTGTCCCGACGGATATTATCCTTCCGCCCGCAGCCTTTGCGCTGTTTATTATCTCAGCATTCTCAGGCGTTATCTCGTACTCTTCAAAGTGCATGTGATGCTCCTCGACAACGTCGCACTTTACCGGCCTGAATGTGCCTATGCCGACGTGAAGCGTAACGTAAGCGAGCTTCACGCCCTTTTCCTGCGCCCGGCGCAGCAGCGCTTCTGTAAAGTGCAGACCGGCTGTAGGTGCAGCCACAGAGCCCTCTTCCTTGCAGTAGACAGTCTGGTACATCTGCCTGTCAAGAGATTCGTCCTCTCTGTCGATATACGGCGGCAGCGGTATGTGGCCGTTCTCGTCCAGCCTGTCATGGAAATCGCCGTCGTAATCAAAACGTATCATTCTCGTGCCGTCGTCACTGAAATCAAGTATCTCAGCCGAAAGCCTTTTACCCTCTTCTGTACAGAAATCAACGACAGCACCCGGCTTGAGCTTCTTGCCCGGCTTTACCATCGCCTCCCACACGTCGCCGTCGCAGCGCTTAGTCAGCAGTATCTCGGCCTTTGCGCCCGTATCGCGCTTTATCCCGAACATCCTCGCCGGGAGCACCTTTGAGTCGTTCATAACGAGACAGTCGCCAGGCTCGAGGTAGTCAAGTATATCATAAAACATTTTATGCTCCGTCGTTCCGTTCTCGCGGTCAACGACAAGAAGCCTCGCCTCGTCGCGCTTCTGCGACGGATACTGAGCGATCAGCTCAGGAGGCAGTTCATAATCAAAATCAGTAATTAACAATTTATATGACCTCTGTATCAATATTTTCTAATTTAATATACAAATGAATACATCACACGCTTTCGGCCGCTAGGCGGCCCCGCATAAAATATCCATTCGTGCATATTCCCATTATTTTATTGTTTTACTATTTTACTTCTATTCCCGTATAATAGAACTGAAGTATATCGACATAGTCAAAGCCTTCCTTTGCCATGCCCTGAGCGCCTGTCTGCGACATTCCTACACCGTGGCCGTTGCCCTTGCCGTTTATGATAAGTGTATCGCTCGCGCTGTTGAAAGTAACAGTCGTACTTCCTCCCGTAGTAGTAACAGTCTGTGCAGGCGTATACGCTATATCCGTCACTGTGCCTGAAGCATTCATGACTTTAAGACCGTTTAGCAACGCTGACGCAGTTCCCGAAGATGAAATTACACTGACATTCTTTCCGAGCTTTGCAGTACCATTCAGCGTCCTCGCGTACCAGCTTCCGGACTCAGGTATAGTCACCGTATTCCCGCCGCCGGATGTCAGAGTTCCACCATCTGTATCAAATGTAAAGTTTCTTGACTTTAAGCTGTATGATGACCCAAACATGGAACGTATCGAATCCTTCTTTACGGTATATGATGAATTACTTCCTGTAACAGTCACAGACGCCGCATAACCGGAATCATTCACACTGTCTATTGAAACGCTCTTTATATCCCCAAGATTTTTTGACGCCAGCGCATTTGCCAGCTGAAGCTTCGTCATTTTTACTGTCCAGCTGCTCTCGCTCGAGTACGGGTCGGCCTTACCTCTGAGGTAGCCGAGCGCCGTTGACCATACATCCTCTGAATTTTCAGTATGACCGCCGCTGCTTGCGTAATAGTACGCTGCAACAGGCTTACCGTTATAGTATATTACTTTTCCTGCCGTATCTTTAACAGCTCTGTCTGTCCTTTCATCCTCTCGCCTGACTCCGCCGTACACCTGGCAGTGTGTGGTGCCACATACAGAAAAACCCTGAGACGTATGAGTGCTTCCGTTTGAAAGTATAAAGCCGCGCGCCGCTACAGCCTGCGCCTTGAGCGCTTCAAGCTCATAGCTCGGTGACATTTCCACAGAAACCACACTTCTCAGATAATCCTCTATATCAACATAATTTATAACATTCATCTGGCTCGAGGAATTTATGTACGGAATGGCTCCGCCTCTGTAAGATACGCCGCCTATAGTCACAGACGAATCATCAGAAAGCAGCTTTGATGATGCTACACACTCAGTTCCATCGCCCTTGAGCGTAGTTATCGTATTTCCGCTCGCATCAAGCACCGCAACTGATGAACCATTATTTTTGAGATTTACGAAAGTATAACCGTCAAGCACGCTTCCTGCCTTTGAAACTGTCGAGCCGTCAGCGCTGTAGAGCGATAACCCGTCAGGCGAGCTTACAGCTATATTAGCGGGCGCTGTAGAGCCGTATTTCAAGCCTACCTTTATATAATCAGAATCAGATACGGCAGCGTGCGATACAGTGCAAGTTACAGAAAAAAGCGTAACGAGCAGCGCCGTCATAGTAAGTAATCTTAACCTTTTCATTATTACTCTTCTGTCATCCTTTCTATTCCGAGATGCGCATACGCCCTGTCGGTAACAGTCCTGCCCTTAGGCGTTCTGTTGAGCAGGCCGAGCTGTATTAGATATGGCTCATATACGTCCTCTATAGTCACTCGTTCCTCACCGATAGCTGCCGCTATAGTTTCTATGCCTACAGGTCCGCCGTGGAAACGGTCTATTATAAGCTGCAGGATCTCACGGTCGAGCCCTTCGAGTCCCAACGCGTCAACACCGAGCGCGTCAAACGCCTTTTCTGCAATTTCCATATTTATATGCCCGTCGCCCTTTACCTGCGAAAAATCTCTCACGCGCTTCAGCATACGATTCGCTACTCTCGGCGTACCTCTCGAGCGCGCCGCCATCGCTTCAAGCGCCTCAGCATCCGACTCTACATTAAGTATGCCGCACGAACGGTTCAAGATCTTCATCAGGTCTTCCTTCGTGTAAAGCTCAAACTTGCTTATAACTCCGAATCTGTCGCGCAGCGGTGCAGAAAGGCTTCCGGCGCGCGTAGTCGCTCCTATCATAGTAAACTTAGGTATGTCAAGCCTCAGCGAGCGCGCCGATGGTCCTTTTCCTATTATAATATCTATAGCGTAGTCCTCCATAGCCGAGTAAAGCACTTCCTCGACCGAGCGATTCAGCCTGTGTATCTCATCTATGAAAAGAACGTCGTTTTCATCAAGATTTGTAAGAATAGCAGCAAGGTCTCCAGCGCGCCCGATCGCCGGGCCCGAAGTTATCCTGAGATTTACACCCATCTCTGTAGCGATAACTCCTGCAAGCGTCGTCTTTCCGAGCCCCGGAGGTCCATAAAACAGCACGTGGTCGAGCGGTTCGTTTCGCCGCTTCGCTGCCTCTATGAATATTTCCAGATTATCCTTGACAGCCGGCTGTCCTATATAGTCAGCAAGCTTTTTCGGTCTCAGACTGACCTCTATATCAGCATCATCGTCAGAATAACCCGCATTTGTAATTCTTTCAGGATCCATTTATTAATTCCTTTGCCAAATAATTTAATTTCAATATTTAATATTTTTACATATATGCGGCTGCCCGGCAGCCCCGTAATATGAAACCTTCAGTATTAGAAAAGCGACAGATTTTTGAGCGCCGCCTTTATAAAGTCCTCGGCAGGCGCATCCTCAAGACCGCACGATGCGACTGCCTCCGCAGCCTCGCTCTTTGAATATCCGAGGCTTACGAGCGCGTCTATCGCTTCCGCTGCGCCGTTCCTTACGCCTATAGGCATAGATGTCTGAACGTCATGACCCGTTTCAACGATAGAGCTTGCATCTATCTTGTCACGCAGCTCGAGTACTATCCTCTGCGCAGTCTTTTTTCCTACGCCCTGCGCTTTTGAGAGAGTTCCCGCATCGTCAAATACTATAGCTTTTTTTATTTCTGATACAGTCAGCGCGGAAAGTATCGCGAGTGCGCCCTTTGAGCCTATGCCGCTCACTCCCGTCAGCATCCTGAACATCAGCAGGCTGTCTCTGTCATCAAACCCGTAAAGGCTTATATCGTCCTCACGTACTATCATTGCCGTATATACAGTCACGCTGTCGCCCTCAGCCGCCATATATGCGGCAGAAGATGACGGCATGTTTATCTCATAGCCTATGCCGTTGTTTTCTATTATAACGCCGTTATCAAACGTTCCGGCGAATCTTCCGCTTATAAAATGAAGCATTATTTTTCCTTTATTGTAATATTTTCTACTTTATTATCCTGAACGGTTCGGCAGTCGCAGCTGATGCTGCCTTCCTTCTGCCGCCCGCCGCGCCGCGTCCTCTGCCGTGTGATGCCGCTTCCTTTGCGAGCGCCTTTTCTATGGACGCTGCAAGGCGCGAGCTTCCTCCTGATGAGTTTGCATGGCATATCGCAACTGCGAGCGCGTCCGCTGTATCGTCAGGCTTCGGCACTGCATCCAGCTTAAGTATCGTTTTTACCATCTGCTGTACCTGCTTCTTCTCTGCGCGCCCGTATCCTACAAGCGCCTGCTTTATCTGAAGCGGCGTGTATTCATCTATAGTCAGGCCTGAGTTTACGCACGCCAACACGGCCACGCCGCGCGCCTGACCTACGTTTATTACAGTTTTAGCATTTGTATTGTAAAAAAGCTCCTCGAGGGCTGCTGCCTCCGGCTCTGTTTCAGCTATTATGTCCATAAGGCTCGAATATAAAAATTTAAGCCTCTCAGGCATCGGAGTCCCTGCCTCCGTTGAAATGCTGCCATAGTCGAGCACCTTAAAGCTGTTTCCGCTCTGCTCTATGACACCGTAACCCATAAGCGCGTAGCCAGGGTCTATTCCAAGAATCCTCATTATATGTCTACCCCCGCATAGTCTGTATCATTCTACCACAGATTCACCTCATATCCAATAAAAAATACATATGTTCTTGAAATAATTAATGAATTTTTGTTGCCAATTTCTGTATTTATTGTGTTTTATGTTTTAATTCGTGCATAAAAAAGGTATAATAATACTAAGATGCTTATAAATATTCATTCCATTATTTAACAAAGGGGTAGAAATAAATGAGATTTTCAAGACAGGACAAAATAGTCGAACTCATAAACACCTATGAAATAGATACGCAGGAGGCGCTTGCCGACAAGCTCTCGGAAAGCGGCTACAAGGTCACTCAGGCTACAGTTTCGCGTGATATAAAGGACCTGCAGCTCGTCAAGATACTCGCGCCGTCGGGACGCTACAAGTATGCTCTTCCTGGACCTCCGGGTATGGTGAGCTCTGCGGAGCGTTATGAAAAAATATTCAAAAACACGGTCAGCTCGATAAGGTCTGCAGGCAATATAATAGTGCTCAAAACGCTGTCAGGATGCGCAAATGCGGCGTGCGAGGCTTTTGATTCATACGGGATACCTGAGGTAGTCGGTACGCTTGCCGGTGACAACACTGTTTTTGCCGTAGTCGATCTTCCGGAGCATGTCGCTCCTATCGTAAGACGCTTTAATTCCATACTCCGCGAGTCCGAATTTTAGGTGCCCGCCATTCTCACAGATCTGAGGTGACAGATGTTAACACATATTTATATTAAAAATTTCGCGATCGTAAAAGAGATCGACATAGACCTGAACGACAGGCTCAATATAATCTCCGGTGAAACGGGAACGGGTAAATCCATCGTTATACAGGCCGTCAATATGGCTCTCGGCGGCCGCGGTAGCGCTTCGTTCGTAGCTGACGGTCACGAAAAGGCTCTCGTCCAGCTCGTGTTTTCACTTTCCGGTCCGGAACGGCTTGTTATTGCAGGCATTCCTGAATACGCACAGTACGCTGCAGGCTCAGGCAATGCCGACCGCGAAGACGCCGAGCTCGTCATTACGCGCGAGTTCAACAGGAACGGAAAGAGCCTTGCGCGTGTAAACGGTGAGATAGTCACGCTGGCTTTTCTCAACGGTCTTACGCGGCACCTGGTCGATATCCACGGTCAGTACGACAACCAGACGTTCCTTGACCCTGACAAGCATATGGGAATACTCGACAGCTGCGGCGGCAATAAACTAATAGACATAAGGGGGCGCGTCACCGCGCTGTATACAGAGTACCAGTCAACTCGCGCGCAGCTCTTAAAGATACGCTCCAGCCACGCAGAGTTTCTTCGTAAACAGGATTTCATGCGATTCGAGGTCAGCGAGATAGACGCTGCAGACCTTCATCCCGGTGAGGACGCCGAGCTCAGCGACAGACTCAAGATATTGCAGAACAGTGAAAAAATATTCGCCGCTTTAAGCGAAAGCTATGAGATACTTTCAGCAAGCGGTCTTGACCGCTGCCGTTCTCTGATGGAGGATATCGCGGGATTTGGAAGCGATTACGCTTCTATCTCCTCTACTCTGAGCGACAGCGTTTACGCGCTCGACGATATATGCGAAGAGATACGCCGCTCGCGCGACTCTTTTTCGTTCACGCCTGATGAGATAGATGACGTCGTTACACGTCTTAATATGATAGATACTATGAAGCGCAAATACGGCGGCAGCATCGAAAGCATCATGGAATACCGTGATAAATGTATGTCTGAGCTGGAAAAATTTGAGAACACAGAGGACGCAGAAAAGGAGCTGGCACAGCGCTTATCGGCACTCAGAAAGCAGATACTTTCACTTTCAGAAGAACTGAGCTCTCTCAGGCGCGCGTCTGCTGACAGGCTTTCTGCCGATATGACAGCAGAGCTGTCTGAACTCAATTTTGCAAATGCTCAGTTCGCTGTAGACATTTCGACTGTACTTAATTCTGAAGGAGCACCCGCCATTTCTGCACTTGGAACAGACAGAGTGGAATTCCTTTTTAACGCAAATAAAGGCGGCACGCTTAAGCCTCTTTCAGAGGTCGCTTCAGGCGGCGAAATATCACGTATAGCTCTCGCCTTTAAGCGGCTGACTAATTCTGCAGAGCACATACCGACGCTTGTATTTGACGAGATAGATACGGGTATAAGCGGCATAACGGCGAGCGTCGTAGGACGCAAGCTGCATGAAATATCTGAAAATCATCAGGTATTGTGCATAACTCATCTGCCGCAGATAGCGGCATGCGGGGACCATCAGTACCTTATATCAAAGGATGATTCTGATGAGCGCAGCTACACTACTATAAAGCTTCTGTCCGACGAAGAGCGCGTACACGAGATAGCGCGTCTGCTCGGCGGGACGAATATAACAGAAACGACACTTGCCAGCGCAGGCGAGCTGCTCGGCTACTCGCACGAAAAGCGCTGATAACGAACTTCATTATACAAAAAGCTAAAACGGCAGGCCATACGGAGCTAATCCGAATGGTCTGCCGTGTTTGTATTTACTGCGGATGCCGCCGGTATTTGCAGCATCGTTTTAAATGTTATCTTATTTAGCTTTAGCAGTATCCGCATCTTTTCCCAGCTTACTTATAAGTACTTCAATACTTTCCTCGATACCTATACCCTGAGTTTCGATCGTCACGTCAGCATATTTTTCATAAAGAGGAACTCGCATGTTGTACAGGTCTGCGAGAGTTTCACCCGGTTTCATAGCTATGCCCCTTGTCTTTATATTGTTCAGACGGCGCTCTATCTCATCAAGTGAAAGCTTTATATATACTACATCGCCGATGCTGCCGAGATGCTTCATCGCCTTATCGCTGTAAACAGCGCTGCCGCCTGTCGATATTATAGAGTTCTCAGCCTGTATCTCAGAAAGGACCCTTTCCTCTATCCTGAGAAATTCTTCCATGCCTCTTCCGTCTATTATCTCCTGCAGCTTACACTTTTCGACCTCCTGTATGAGCAGGTCTGTATCAACGAATCTCATACCGAGCGTTTTAGCGAGCACTACACCGAGAGTGCTCTTACCGCATGCCGGCATGCCTGTTAAGATAAGGTTTCTCATAAAAATGATTCTCCGTTTGTAAAATATTCAATCACTAAATATTTGAATAGTTATGTATAAATATTCGTATCGTAAAACAGGGCCGCCGCTCCGCGCGACAGCCCTGATGTTATTTCTTTCTGCTATTCGTTTTGAATCTCAGATATTTTTAATTATTCAGCGTCTTCAGCAGGAGCTTCTTCTGTCTCTGCATCGAGAGTTTCCTTGATGCTAAGGCTGATCCTTCTCTTAGCTTCATCGATCTCGAGGATCTTAGCTGATACAGTCTGACCGATCTCGAGCTCGTCAGCGATGTTTGTTACTCTCTTAGCTGCGATCTCAGAGATGTGAACAAGACCGTCAAGACCAGGTTCGAGCTCAACAAATGCGCCGTATTCCTTGATCTGAACTACCTTGCCTGTAACTACCTGACCTACAGTGTACTTTTCGTTGATAACTGACCATGGCTCAGGTGTGTTCTGCTTAAGACCGAGAGAAATCTTACCCTTTTCTTCATTCATTGAAAGGATCTTAACTCTGATCTTCTGACCGATTTCAAGAGCTTCCTGTGGGTGCTTGAGCTTGCCCCATGAGATCTCTGAAATGTGGAGGAGACCGTCGATACCGCCGATATCAACGAACGCACCGTAATCAGTAAATCTCATTACTGTACCTTCGATAGTGTCGCCTACATTAAGACCTGCCCAGATCTCAGCAACCTTCTTATTCTTTTCTTCTGAGAGATATGCCTTGTGTGAGAATACAGCCTTGTTTCTCTTCTGGTCAACTCTTGTAACCTTTACAGTAAGAGTCTTTCCTATGAATTCATCAGCCTTTTCAACATATCTGTCGTTTAACTGTGACATAGGGATGAAGCCTGAAACTTCCTTGTATGTAGCGATAACGCCGCCTTTTACTTCTCTTACT
>CAVGAH010000060.1:0-12406 GCA_963627215.1 bacterium
GTTCATGCGTTTATTAAAGATTATAATTTATATGTAGAAATTGCAGGCGAATGTCCTGTTTAGGGTTGGAAATGATATGCAGAGGGGGATTTGATACATGAGTGATTCAATTTTAAAAGAATTGGTAATGTCCATACTGGGAGTGCTTTCCGGTAATGTTGCAGAAATAATTTTATATGGGTCTGTAGCAAGGCAAACGGAGACGATCGAGTCTGATGTGGATGTTGCTGTATTATTGAAAAATAAGATGTCTGCTGAAGAAGAAGAAAGATTATCTGATGCTATAGTGGAGCTTAATTTGAAGTATGATAGAGTTTTTTCAGTGATAGATATAGATTATGCTCACTTTAAGGACTGGGAAAATGACCTTCCGTTCTATCGTAATGTGCGCAAAGAAGGAGTGCAGTTATGGAAAGCCGCTTAATTGAACTTTCGGAATATAGATTTGAAATTCAGACTGAGAGAGAAAGCTGATTATCAGGATTTTTTCATCGTTCCTCGTGATATGGCAGAAGAACAACTGAAAAGGGCTAAAGAAGCGATAGTAATGGTGGAAAACTATCTGAAAAACAGAAGTATTTAAGGACATAATGTTTGCCGCCCTGTTGTGCTTGATGGCATGACAGGGCGGTTTTTTATGTATTTTGGCTGTTGGCAGATGCTCGGAAGGCTGCCGGGGTCATGCCTTTTGTTTTCTTGAAGAGGCGTATGAAGTAGCTGGCGTCTTCGAAGCCGCAGGATAGGGCTATGTTTTTTACGGGGTCTGATGTTGTCAGGAGAAGCTGAGAGGCGTGCTCGAGACGGTGTTCATTGAGGAACTGGAACGGGGTCACGCCGAAATATTTTCTGAAGCAGCGATTGCATTCGCTTTTGCTGACGCTGGCAGATGCGGCTATTTCTGAAAGGGTAATATTTTTGGCTTTTTATTGCATATATATTTTACCGTAAAATCAGCCATTAAAAAACATGTTTTGCTGATTCGAATAATTTTTGCGAAGGCATGTGGCCGGAGCAGCAGGGATAGGACAATATTTCAGAAAAACAGGACTTTATCGCCGAAAATCGCTGCATGCGTTGATAAATGATATGCATTATCGTAAAATATAGTCAGCAGAACGATATTAAGTATGCGAATAAGATCATGATTCAGAAAAATTATAAAGTAAAACGAGGAGAGTGAAGTCGGATGAAACCTGATGTTAATTTCTGGATAGAGCCTTCGCATGGCTATTATGAAGGCGACGCGCCGATGATGTTCGGCGTGAGGAAGACGACTGTTGACCTGGCGAATTATCCTTATGACATAATGGGAAAGCAGAAGGGCAGCGTGACGATGAACGGCCTGATAACAGCGACTGCGCTGGCGTATGTGAGGGGGTCGGAGCACAGCTATAAGATGATGCAGGCTGCCGACGGCTCGCAGACTGTGTGGGCGGAGTTCTGCCCTGAGGAGACGGCTGACGGGGCGCGCAGGGTGTGCCTTATAAAGATATATCTTAAGGAAGAAACGACGATAAAACGGACTTTTACGAGGATAGCAGGCGCGGAAGCGGGTTTTCTGAACCGCGAGACGGGCGAGTATGAGCCGCTTTGGACGGACGAGTCGCTTGACGAGATGCATGTCGCGCCGCATATGGCGTTTATGCCGGTCATTATAGGAGCGGCGCTGATCGACAGCGAGATAAATAAGAGAATAGAGCGCCTTCGTAATCTGCCTGCTAAAAATTACGATGAGAACCAGAATCTGTACTGGCTGACGTACCGTCTGATGTCAGGGCGCAGCGAGTACTATAAGACTATAGGCGATGTAAAGCCGTTGAGGGAGGAGTCACTGAATGAATTCAAGGAAGACGTGCTGGAGCTGCTGCGCAGCTGGGAAATATACAGTTTTTACCATTCTAAGGATTCGCAGCCGCTTGGAAAGCTGCCTTACGAAAAGATCGCTGCGGCGTTCTCAAACGACGAAGTAAAGCGGTCGCCTCTGGCGCAGTTCATACCGTCGATATCGCTGTCAGATTATTACATAGACCCTAAGATAAAGGCTATAGTGGACCTGATGGTAATGGAAAAGGATTCAAAACTGCCTGTGAATACGGGCATGCTCTACGGGCCGCCTGCGTCCGGAAAGTCAACGGCTGTGATGCTTATAGCGAAGATGCTGCAGCTGCCGTATATACCTGTAACATTTAACAGCAACATATCAATGGACGATCTGCTGGGTTCGTGGCAGCCTTCTGAGGACGGCGGCATACATTTCGTCGAGAGCACTTTTGTAGAGGCGTATCAGTCGCCGTCTGTAGTAGAATTCGTCGAGTGCTACTATGTAAAGCCGGGCGCGTGCGGCGACTTGAACACGGCGCTCGATGACACGGCGCAGATAACGCTGCCTAACGGTAAGGTGATACACAGGCATCCTGCATGCTTTATAATCGCTACCATAAACGCCGGCATAAACGAGCAGGACTACAGAGCAGTGCGCGAGCAGGACGCTTCATTTGACAGACGTTTCGAGGGCTTTAAAGAATACCTTGAGCCGTTCGACCATAATGTTTTTGCACAGATGATAAAGCACAAGTCGGGTTATGACAACGAAGACGAGATCATGCTGATGATAAAGGTCATGAACGACATGAACCGCAACGCGAATGAGACGGGCGACTGGCAGACTGTTTATCCGTCTACCGTGATACGCTGGGCTCAGCACAGGAAATACAAGGATATTTACCAGGCGGCTGAGGCGACTATACTGCCTGCCGCTTCAAAGAATCTCGATGTTCAGAATGAGATTCGCGAAAATATTCTGAGTAATTACTGGTAATCAAGCAGATCGGTCGGGCCGATAACATTTGATGACATTTGATCAATGGTAAAAAATTATGGGTGTTCATAAGAAATTTTTCAATTACAGGCCGAAGGTGCTCGAGTCTATAACAGAATCGATGAGCCAGAGAAATTTTGTCGAGACTGACAGCGTGAGAAAATATTTGCAGGCGAGAGCGGTGCGAGTCACGTCTGACAGCGAAGTGACTGTTGTATGCGACAAGGAAAATTACACGGACGGCAAAAAAATACACGTAAGCCCTGTCGAGGCGGCGAGGTACGCCGAAACTCATGAAGAGGCACTTATGATGCTGGCGGGATTCGTATTCCACGAAGCGCTTCATATTCTAAAGACAGATTTTGACATTTATGAAGAGTATAAGATGGGGCATTTTGACGGCAAGATACTTCCTGAGCCGCTTCCTAAATATTCGTCTTATCGTATAAATATACTGAGCATAGTAGAGGACGGCGCGATAGAAGAATGGGGAAAGAAGGAATTTCCCGCTTTTCTGAAGCAGAGCATAGAGTTTGCAAATGAGGTCAGCTTTGTGCACAGGAAGTCTTTGACAGAAATGTATGAGGAGCGCGTTCATCCGATAGACATATTATATGAAGCGTTTACGGCTTACATAATAATGGGCGTCGATCCTAAGTTCCCGCCTGACCTTGAGGGCTATGAGACGCTTTATTACGAATGCCGGCCGCTGCTGGCGCGCGCGAAGCATATGGACTCGGCGAAGGAGCGCTGCAGGATAGCTGAAGATATATTCCAGAAGATAAAGCCGGTAGTAGTTAAGGAGCTTGGAAAGAGCGACCACTTCTCTGTATATATGCCGGCGAAGCCTTCAAAGCACGAGGCATTCGACCCGAAAAAGCAGCAGCTCACACAGCTCACAAATCAAGAGATGCTTGAAATGCTCGTTCCTGCCGGCGACGATGAAGAAGGCTTTACTTTGGAGGAGCTTCTGGGCGCGGCGGCGCGCGATATATATGACAAGGAAATAGATGAAGAGTATTCCAATCAGCTTGCCCTTAATATAGACAAAATGAACAGCTCGTCGCTCGGAGCATTGCACAATACTATAAAAGTTAAGTTTACGTCGGCGGAGCCGTCGGAGTACGATCAATTTTATGCAGAGCACCGCAGGCGAGTGTCGCGGCTGCGCCCGAAGATAAAGATACTTCAGAAGAGCATACTTTCAGTGATACAGCGGGAGCACGACACGACGGTCAGAAAGCTTTACGCGGGAAATCAATACAGGGAGCCTTTCCGCGCGGACAAGAAATGCTGCGCCATAAGGAAGGATCTTTCGGACGAAGCTGACCTGTTTATATTTGTACTGGTAGATGCGTCAGGCTCGATGACTCCTGAGATCGAGACTATAAAAGACGCGCTGACTATGTTTTCTGAGGTCTGCCGCAGTCTGAGCCTGCCGATCACTGTCATGACGCATATGGCGAGCGCGAACAAAGTAACGATAAAGACGCTGATAGATGGAAATATGAGAAAAAACACGTTTGCCGGTATAGAAACGTTTACGACGGGAGGCGGAACGCGCGACGGCGTAGCGCTGATGAATGTAGCTGAATATCTGAAAACGCGACGCGAGACGCAGAAGATACTCATAGCTATATCTGACGGTCAGCCATGGCATACGTGCCAGCTTGAAATGAACGATGAGCTTTATGCAATAGCTGCGGGAGCAGGAGTGGGCGCGTCAGACGCGCGCGAGTTTTTCTCTGAATATTCCAATTTTTCCAATTCGGACATAAGGAATGTAATTAGAAAAACGGGCATACGCCCGGTTGGCGTCGCTCTCGCGCCGACTATGGAGGACGCGCAGAAGCTTAACGAAAATATAAAGGGACTCTATCCCGAGTCGTTTGCTACTGATTTGAATCATCTGGCAAAAAAACTGTCAGATCTTATAGGAAAGAGGATGTTTGACATATGAGTGAGAAGACGGGAGAAAAAACATTATTCAAATGGAATGACGGAACTGTCACTGAGGTCACTTTAAAACAGATAACAGAAGGTTTTGCGGGCAAGTGCGGCAAGCAAAAAGATGATCTGGTAGAGGTGATCGTAGGCGACAGCGCAAAGAGCCTTGAGCTTAATGCGTTCAGGCTGTGCAAGAATCTTAAGAAAGCGGTGATCTCGGATAAAGTCACTGATATGAACGAGTTCACGTTTGCGTGGTGCGAGTCGCTTAAGGAAGTAGATCTGCCTGCGGGAATATCGAGGATAGGAATATCGGCTTTCCAGGGCTGCAATTCTCTGGAAAGTATTTACATACCTGACAAGATAAGCATAATAGATGAGCAGGCTTTTTCCAAGTGTACGGCGCTTAAAGATGTAAGGCTGTCAGCTTCTATGTACTGGCTCAGCAACGAATGCTTTGACGGATGCGAGAGCCTGACTGAGATAGATATACCGGCGAGCGTAGAAATAATAGACGCTATGGCGTTTTCTAACTGTACAGCTCTGAAAGAAGTGAGATTTGAGCCGGGTTCAAAGATGCGCGAGTTCGGGCCGAATGCTTTTGAGGGATGCACGGAAATGGATATCATAACGCCTGAACCGTTTACTGCGCTTGAGCGTATAGGAGGTCATGCTTTTGAACGCTGCGCGAGCCTGAAGTCGTTCGAGATATGCGATAAGGTAATGCTGATAGGCGAGAGCGCTTTTGACGGGTGCGAGTCGCTTTCGAGTGAAATAAAAATACCTGCGTCGCTTAAAAAATTCGGAATAAAGGCGTTTGCTGACTGCAGATCACTTAAAAATGTAACTTTTGAGAAGAACCAGAAAAATACGATACCTGTCGGAACTTTCGCGGGCTGTGAAAGCCTTGAATCAATAAAAGGCACGCGGTGGCTCACTGAAATAGGCGCGTTCGCTTTTCTGGGGTGCTCAGCTCTGAATGATATAACTATAGGTCTCAGCCTGGCTGAGATAGGCGACTGGGCGTTCAAGGGCTGCGTGCAGCTCGATCTTTCAATGCCGCCCGTGCTGTCAGGAAAGGACGCATTTGCATATATTGATAAGTGCAGCGTTCATGAGGCTGATACTAAGGGCAATAATGAATTTTATTCGAGCGATGTTATAAGGGTATCGGCTGATGATGCGCTTAAGCTTGCAGCGGTCGATACCGTGTGCGCGCTGCGCAGAGCGCATGCTGACGGCGCTGTGCCTGATGATGTGTTTGAGACTTTTGACGATTGGCTTATGCTTTTTGTTCACGGTAAGGATGACAGGGCTGTTACTTTTGATATGATGGATGAATTTGATATCGTTTATGGAACGACGGAGTTTCCGTTCAGCGCTGCAGGGGAGATGGTGCGCGACAAATTATATATGCTGTCACAGGAGGTTCGTGTCGGGTAGTACACTGCGCTCCGTGGTACAGGGAATTTCAACTGCGCGCATGGTACTACCCGACGCATGGCTTGGTTTTATGGGGCGGACCGCGGAGTGCCCCGCTCTTTGTTCATAAAGACTTGACTGTTTGTTCACTGAATGTTCATAAATGGTTTATATAAGCGTCATATAAAGTGGGTATTATATAACTGTCGAAAGGAACAGGGGAAAAACTTAAAGGAAAGGTTGGAACCGGGCCGGACGGCAATTATAAAATCGCAAAACTCTAAATTTTTCATAAATCTCTCCTAATAAAAAAACAGTAACACAGACAAAAGGGCTGCCCTGCAGGGTGGCTCTTTTGCTGTTTGCATAAAAAAACACGCATTGGGCGCGTGGTTTAATTTCTACGAGTGTTCAATTTGTTATTGTAATTTACGGATAAAATAAAAACCCTTAAAACGTAATAGTTTCAAGGGTTTAAGCTTTGGCGCGCCATGCAGGATTCGAACCTGCGACCTTCGCATTCGTAGTACGCTACTCTATCCAGCTGAGCTAATGGCGCATATAAGCGGTGCATAACCGACGCTCTTTAGTATAATCAAAATGCGGCAAAATGTAAAGTCTTTTTTCGCATTTTTTCGATTTTATTTTAGAACGATCATCATGAGCGGACCTTCTGTAATTCCTGCACCGCTTCGTGCGCGCCCGGCGCGCTTAATTTTCCATCTGTTTTGCGAGGAAGGCTGCACCGACTTCGGCGGCTTTCAGCTCGCGTTCGGTGAATACACTGTCAGGCTCGCGCGACATGAGTATGACTGAGCCGATAGCGCTGCCCTGCGAGATGATAGGAACTACTATCTGTGAGCTGCAATCTGCTGCGTGGTGCTCCTCATCAGATATCCTGTACATCTTTTCTTTGTCAGTCACGATATGGCTGCTGCGCGTCTGTATCGCTTCTTCTATCTGCGGACTTATCCGCTTGTCCTTCAGCGCTTTGGATGCTCCGCCTGATACCGCGATAACGTGGTCCGTATCGGTTATTACTGTCGTGCTCCCGAGGATATCACTGGCTGATTCTGCATACTCGGCAGCAAAGTCGCTCAAGTCGCCGATAGGCGAGTACTTTTTAAGGATGACCTCTCCCTGACGGTCGGTATATATCTCAAGAGGGTCGCCGTCCCTCAGGCGCAGCGTGCGCCGTATCTCCTTTGGTATTACTATCCTTCCGAGGTCATCTATCCTTCTCACGATTCCGGTTGCTTTCATATTTATAATAATTCCTCCTGTTTTCCGTATATTGTGATATGTGATTATTATGCGAAAAACTGAGAGGATTATACACAAAGTTTACCGCGCGTCGCCGCGCGCTTTTTTATGCCTGTACATTATTTCGTCCGCCTGCTTTATAAGCTCATCGGTACTGATGCTGCCGTGTGATTCGGGCAGCGTTACGATGCCGAAGCTGAAGCTTTTCGGATATGGCTTCGAAAATGCCAGTCGCCTTCATTATGACCGAACGTGTCGTTTACATATTTCAGGTGGTCAAGGTCGCAATAGCAGAAAACAAGCTGCGAATTAACTTTGGCAGCAGGAATCATATGTATTGTAGTATGGTTGACACTGAGAACGTGGGACCGGATAGGACACGTTGAGGATTCCGCAGCTAAGCTTATGAAGTATGCCGTACTGCAGGCGATCGCTCGTATAGCCGGGTGCGTTTATTACTATGTTAAGAGATGAAGTCGAGCCGACAGCTGCAAGTGATTCGTCGCCTGCCCAACGTCCTACGACTATAATGTCCATAGCGTTGAACATGAGCTGCAGCATGCCTGAGAGCATGAGCGGCGCTGAAAATATTATGAGCCTTTTGAGCAGCGGTCCGTTGCACATGTCCATTTCGTATTTACTCATGAAATTTCAATTCCTCCTTTTCCTTTTATTTTAAGATTCAAAACAGTAAAAAAACATTCTAAAGAAAACAAATGATATACCACGAAGATATATCATTTATTAAATAGTCGTCATTAAGATTTGAAGCATCAATGTATGATACTTATGCGGCCGGCGCATGCAAGTATGTTTCCGGCTTTGCCGGGATAATTTGATTATTGTTGCATTTATGATGCATTAATGTCAGCTTGTCAGTATCACTACTATCTGTTCAGGCGTTGAGCCTGCCGGGATAGTGAACGTTCCCATTTTGAGGCGAGTAGCTGCGCCTGCTGCGTTTACAGCGTTTATAAATGTCTGCTTGTCGGCAACCAGTCCCGCGTCCGCGAGAGCCTGTCCGATGCTGTCGGCTGTCTGGTTGGCACTTACGGTAAAGGAAACATCTCCGGTCGGAGCATTCACATCTGCATCAACGCTGTCGGACGAGTTATCGATGTTTTCAGCATCGGCTGAGCCTGCGTCCTGCTCTGACTGAGTAGTTGAGCCTGCGTCCTGCTCTGACTGAGTAGTTGAGCTTGTGCTTGCGCTGTCGTCAGGCGTACCGTAATGCATAATGGCTGAAACACGCCATGATATCAGGAGCAGCGCGATGATTATTATAAGAAGTGTGACGAGTATGTCACTTATATTGTAGATAATATCACGAATTTTGTTCATAACAGAAAACCCCCTCCGATAATATTAACATAAATCATTCAGGCGAACAATGAAGATACTGTGAAATTTGCAGGTGTCGACAACATTCTCTTTTTTTTTAAAGTCTCATACTGTATAATTAACAAGATTGGAGTAAAATAGAAGAATGATAAAGATAACTGCAGGCAGGAACGACGCAGAGCAGCGTCTTGACCGCTTTCTGAGGAAGTATCTCAAGGGGGCGACGCTTGGAAATATATACAAGATAATAAGAAAAGATATAAAAATAAACGGCTCGCGCACAGGAGTAAAGAACGAGACTGTCATACATGAGGGCGATGAGATATCGCTTTATATAAATGATGACGATTTCGCGAGATTTACAGGAAATGCAGCCGGTGGCAATAATGCTTCCTCGAGTGGCGCGCCTCACGGCGCAGGAAACGCGGTCGAGGGTCAGGCTAAAAAAAGACCGCGCAGGTCATTCGGCATAATATATGAGGATGAAAACGTCATAGCCGTTGAAAAGCCTTACGGACTTCTGACGCACGGCGACGGGCGCGAAAAGAAAAATACGCTTGTAAATCAGGTAATTGATCATCTGATAGAAAAGGGAGATTACGTGCCGCGCCTTGAGCGCAGCTTTACACCGGCCGCAGTCAACAGGCTTGACAGGAATACTACAGGCATAGTGCTTTTAGGCAAGAATGCGGCGGCGCTCAGAACGCTGAATGCGATGATACGTTCAAAGGAAAGCGTGAGCAAATATTATATAACGATAGTAAAGGGCGAGCTCATGGACGAGCTGCGGCTCGAGGGCGAGCTTGTCAAGGATGAAGCTCGCAATATAGTTTCTGTAAGCGCTGCGACAGAGGAAAACAGATCGCAGGAAGCGGGAGCGCGGGAAGGAGCATCGTCAAACGCATCGCCGCAGGCAGCAGAAGGGCGCGCGAAGCAAATAACCACGATCGCCCGCCCGCTCGCTCGGAACAACGATTTTACGCTCGCAGAAATAGAGCTGATAACGGGCCGCACTCACCAGATAAGAGCACACATGGCGAGCGCCGGCCATCCGGTCCTCGGCGATACAAAATACGGCGACCCCGCCGTAAACGACGGCGTCGCCTCCCGCTACGGTCTCAAGGCCCAGCTCCTGCACGCATATCGCCTCGTCATAAACGACGCAGACGAGCCGCTGGAGTACCTGAAGGGCAGAGAATTCAAAGCTCCGCTGCCAAAGTCGGCAGCAAAGATATGCCGTGACATGTTTCCCGGCATACAGCTTTAGGCTCCGGGCATAATAATAACTACAATGAAGGGAATGGAAATAAATGGAAAACGAAAACTTAGAAGAAAATTTAGAAAATAAAAAACAGGGTAATATTCCTGAAGAAGAGGAAAGCAAAGAATACACTGCAGACGCAGCCGGTGAGCCGGAAGAAGGTAACGGCAGCGGGTCGGCGGGAGCCGACGTAATGCACGCAGAAGCAGCGACGTCAGACGTTATTGATGCTGCAGCGGACGCTGCAAAAAAATCAAAAGGCTCTGAAGCGTTTGCATGGATAAGAGATATTATTATCGCTATCATCATAGCGCTGATAATATCACAGTTCATCACGCCGACTATCGTTAAGGAGCACTCTATGGACGATACGCTGCACAATAACGACTACCTCATACTCTGGAAGATGGCGTACAGATCTTCTGAGCCTTCATACGGAGACATCGTAGTATTTAAGAGTAACCTGCTTGATGACAACGGCAAGGAAAAGCTTCTGATCAAAAGAGTAGTAGCGAGATCGGGCGATACTATCGCCGTAAAGGACGGCTACGTCTACAGAAACGGCAAGCAGCTCATGGAAACATACACAAAGGACGGCTACACGAACGGCGGCATAGACGAAACTGTAGTGCCTGAAGGCAAGCTCTTCCTGCTCGGCGACAACCGCATAGTCAGCATCGACAGCCGCGACCCGTCTGTAGGCTTCGTTGACGAGGACCTGCTCGTAGGCAAGGCAGTCCTCAGACTTTATCCGTTCAACAAGATGGGCGGCCTGTATTCAAACTACACAGAGGAGTAGTCCTCCCGGAGGGGTAATATGGCAAGAAAACAGATAGCTTCAAATAAAAAAGCGTTTCACGACTATTTTATAGAAGAAAAATACGAGGCAGGCATCGTCCTGACAGGCACCGAGATAAAATCGATCCGCCAGGGCCGCATAAACCTCAAGGAAAGCTACGCCAAGGTCGAGCGCGGCGAGGTGTTCGTCTACAGCATGAACATCAGCCCTTACGACCACGGCAACATATATAATGTAGACCCGATGCGCCCGCGCAAGCTCCTGCTAAACAGGCGCGAGATCAGGAAAATAGACGCGACGCTCGCGCAGGACGGTCTGACGCTCATACCGCTCAGTCTCTACCTTAACGAAAAGGGAATGGCAAAGCTTGAGATAGGCATAGCGCGAGGCAAAAAGCTCTATGATAAGCGCGAGTCAATAGCAAAGCGCGACGCGGCGAGAAACATCGACCGCATAATGAAAACGCGCAATAGATAAAAAATAATACAAAAATAGAAACACATGGAAATCCGATTCAACCGATCAGAAAATTCCATGTGTTTCTTGTTTTTAGAAATATTCGTAAAAATCAATCAGTAATAAGACCCCAAAAACTGCAGCCGTCACCGGCTGAGAGGGCGCGCTCCGCGCGCCGTTAGTCCTTTTGCAGCCCGTTAGTACTGTTGCAGCGCATCGAGCCGCCCTATCCGCAGCGCGGCTCCGCGTATATGGTCCTTCAGCGTCATATCTATAAAATCAACAAGCTCCTCCGGAGTCCTGTCTATCTCTCCTGTGATCCAGCTTTCCATGATACCGGTGACGGCTATTATATAAAAATGAGTCATTAGCTTCACATCGTCTTCGGGCGTCCCAGCCTCGATAACGCCTATCCTGTCACCTATCTGCTCTACAGTGCGCTGTATGATAGAGTGCAGGTCGGACTCAAAAAATCTCTTAAGATGCTCCCGACCGAGCGACCTCAGAGCGCACAGGCAGACGGCTTTGTTTTTTTCAAGATATCGGAACAGGTTCAGCAGGTCCTCCTGCCACAGCAGCGTTCCGTCGTGCTGCTCGAGAAGCGAAAGAGCCTCTTCATGAAACATCCAGCTCATGAGGTCGTATATGTCATTAAAATGGTAGTAAAAATTCTGTCTGCGTATCCCGCAGGCGTCAGTCAGCTCTTTTATATTTATCTTATCTACAGCCTTTTGCGCCATAAGCTCCTTGAGCGCGGCTGCGAGAGCCCGCTTTGTCCGCAGCGACGCGGCGTAAGTTTTTTTATCCATATGCGCGTTTCTCCGTTTTTTCAGGTATATCAAAAAAAGGTCAGAAATATCATGTTGTCAAAAATCAGACACGTGACCTGCATGTGACCTTTGCGCGCGGTGACGCGCGACAGCTATAATTAAACGCCAGATGGAACTCGATTCTATAAGCAGTGAGTTCCATTCCCGGGTTTAGGCGGTGAGTCATAATTTCAGCCTAAACCCGGGCGGAGCATAAGCTCCGCTGGCGCAATTGCAAGCTACGCAACAGGCAGCAATGCTGCCTTCCTACGTCCACTACGTGGACTACG
>CAVGAH010000061.1:0-12204 GCA_963627215.1 bacterium
TTATTACCCGCCACCGAAAGTCGGGAATGGAACCCGCCGCCTATAGAGGCGGGGGGAAATCTGGCGCTACGTTATTTATTTTCTTCACGATATTTGCCGAGACCCTTTTTCCATTCCTCGATATTATCGCCGCTTCCGACGCTTGCTGTCGTTTCACGTCCGAAAAGCAGGTCGAGTATGAATCTCGGGCGCTTGCCTCCTATTGCGAGGCTCTGCACGCATGTAGGACAGTATACTACTACGTCCTCGCATGGCATCTGGTCTGCTCTTTTTTTCATGGATTCAGTGACCTTTTCTATCGGCAGCTTGCCGTAAAGCGATGAGCCGCAGCATATGCCGCGCTTGCCTGAGCGCTCCGGCTCTGTTACTTTAATATTCATCCTCTGAAGCAGCCTGCGCACGGCGTTCAGGTAACGGTCATCAGCTCTTCCCGAACATGTGTCGTGTATGCTCATTTCTGCGCCGCCATAATCCGGAAAATTAAAATCACTGCTTTCAGCCAGATCCTCAAGGAAAAATACGTGCGGCGCGTCCGGCTGCAGTGTTCTGTAGTGCGTGTGGCAGTACGTGCATGTTGTAATTATTGCAGTATCCTTGTCGGGCGCTTCTGCGTCAAGGCAGCACATGTATCTCGTATCTGCCAGGGTATATCTCTTTTCTATCTCTTTTTTCAGAAGCTCTGCGAGCTCTCTGTCGTAAAGCATGAGCGCGCAGCCCGGTGCGTATATATATTTCATATTTTTACATTCCTATGCCTAATTTTGGAAGTTTATCTGCTGCGTTTACGACGTGTGCCATCCCTATGATGGCGCAGTGCTGGTCGGCCGGGCCGACGCCGCTTTCGTGGTGTTTGAATTTGAGCGGGTATTTGCGCGGCATTACTGCTATCTCGCTTCCGTATGAGAATTCATAGTCGAGCGTGCGGCCGAAATAAAAATCTTCTGTCTTATATTTCGCTGCTGTACACATGTCGGATCTTTCTCCTTTTATCTGTTGTCTACCTTTTCAGGATACATGTCGTGCTCCGCGAGGCGCTTCCATGCTACGTCCTCCCAGCGAGTGCCGGGCTTGCCGTAGTTGCAGTACGGGTCTATCGAGATGCCGCCGCGCGGCGTGAATTTGCCCCAGACCTCGATGTATTTAGGCTCCATGAGCTTTATGAGGTCCTTCATGATGATGTTTACGCAGTCCTCGTGGAAGTCGCCGTGGTTTCTGAAGCTGAAAAGATAGAGCTTGAGCGATTTGCTCTCGACCATTTTTATGTCCGGAACGTATGATATCGTGATAGTCGCAAAGTCCGGCTGACCTGTTATCGGGCAAAGGCTCGTGAATTCCGGGCAGTTGAATTTTACAAAATAATCGTTGTCCGGGTGCTTGTTTATAAATGTTTCCAGTACTTCAGGCGCATAGTCGTCGGGATATTTTGTTCCCTGATTGCCTAAAAGCGTTATGCCCTGCATTTCGTCGTTTGTTCTTCCTGTCATTATCATTTTCCCCTTTTATCAGTAAATCAATGATTTTTCAAATTATCATAATAGCATTAATATTTCATGCTCCGCCCCGCCGCCCGGCGGCGCAGCAGCAATGTGTTTATTTATTCAATTTATCTGACGCGCATCTGCAGAAGCGGCTCTTCGCGAAACCTGCCGCGGAGTGTTTCCGTATATGTCTTTGCATCGGATTTTCTGATGCCTCGCGCCGTCATGCAGCTGTGGCGCGCGCTTATGAGCACTGCCACATCGTCTGAACCAGTGACCTTTTCTATGATGTCAGCTATGTCTGAGCCTATGCGCTCCTGAAGCTGCAGGCGCTTTGCCGCCATGTCTGCTATGCGGGCTATCTTGCTCAGCCCGATGACCTTTCCTGACGGTATATACGCTACAGTTACCTTCATGTCGTACATGAGCGCGATGTGATGCTCGCAATAGCTGAAAACGTCTATATCGCGAACAATTACGAGATCCTGTGACTGCTCTGAGAACTCAAGCTCGTCCTCGAATGTCTTATCGAACATTTCAGCGATCTCGTCATTCGTATAGTTCATGCCTTCGAAGACCTCTTCATACATGCGTGCTACTCTGTCAGGCGTTTCTTTTAAGCCTTCGCGTTCTGGATCATCGCCCAATGCGATGAGTATTCCGCGTATGTGCTCCCGTATTGCGTCCGTATCTATCTTCTTTTTGCTTTTATTTTCTGCTATTTCTGCCATTACTATACACCTCTTTCCTGAGGATCCCAAATCAGCTTGTGCATCTGAAGCTGCAGATCAACGCCGTTCATTCTGTTTTCCTTCATGAATTCTACTATGTCAGCAGGTTCTATGCTGCCGAAAACAGGACTTATGTAAACGCTGCATTTTTCTGTCAGCCCGTGCGTGTCTATGACGTCTCTCGCGCGTTCCAGATCTTCGATGCTCCCTGATACGAACTTTACTGTGTCCTGCTTTGCGAGCAGCTCGAAATTTGCTGTAAGCATCATTATTTCCATGCCGCTTGACGGCAGCTTGTAGTCCATCGTAAATATCGGTCGTCTGGCTGATGGGTCTGCAGGTATGAATTTGTCGAGCGGAATGCTTCCGTTCGTCTCTATTTCCACGCTGAGCTTTTCGTCAGAAAGCAGTACGTCTATCAACTCGTCCATGCCCTCCTGCATGAGCGGCTCGCCACCTGTCAGAGTCACGTTTCTGATGCCTGAAAGCTTTATGGTATCGTATATCTCAGATGCCGTCATTTCCGTGAATTCAGCGTCCTCGTGATTAGCCCATGATGTGTCGCAGTATGAGCACGAAAGGCCGCAGCCCTTGAAACGAATGAAATACGCTAACTGTCCTGCGCGAGTCCCCTCGCCGTTTATGCTTGCGAAATGTTCTACTACTTTATATTTTGCCATTTTTTGCCTATGTCTCCGAATAAGACGCGCAGTTGTTCGGCGTCTCGTAAACTACTGCTTCGCGAACTGTATAGCCGAGCTCGCTCATGCTGTCGTAGAAATATTTTGCGAAATTTTCCGCGGTCGGTCTGAAAGGAAATTCTATTATTCTGAAATCCTCGTCGTGAAGCGCCGCCAGCGTCGCGGGCTTCAGCGAGCCTGTTTCTATTATGAGTGAGTGATCCAGCTCGTCTGCGAGCTTTTTAAGGTTGTTTTTAAGGTCGCCGAAATCTATGAGCATGCCGCGCTTTTCGCCGGACTCTGCCAGCGTTTCTCCCTGTATCTCTATTATCACGCGCCATCTGTGGCCGTGGATGTTCCTGCATTTTCCTACGTAATCGGCAAGGAAATGCGCAGAGTCGAAGCTCTGCTCTGTCTTTAATGTATACATATTTTCTCCTGAAAATTAAAAAACGAGCGCTAAAAGCGCCCGCACTAATGTCATTTCTTCATCAGTAGCCCTGGTTTTGTTTTACGACAGGATGGCGCTGACGAACTGTCGTGGTGTTTGCTGCACGCCGCCTTGTCTGCGGCGCGACCTTGTATACTATACTACAAAATGCTTTATATGTCAAAATAGCATACGTTATTGTAACTTCTATAAATACAAAAAGACGCCCTATACTGCCGGAGAATATACGGGTAAGCGTAGTTGAAATTCCCTGTACACGGAGCGTCACGTATATTTCGCAGGCAACAGAAAGGCGTCCTGTATTTACAGAAAAGAATACTTTATTAATAAGCAGCAAAAAAGACACAGCAAGTATATTTTAAGTATAATGCAAAAAAACACCGCCCTCCGCCCGGCGGAGCATCAGGCTTCGCCGCAGCTTTGGACAGTGTTTCCAAGGTTATTGCATTTTTACGTATATGCTGTGAGTTATGCAGAATAAATTCCGCTGACTGTGGGTGCGCCGGGCGCACGCAAGCTGTGAGCTATTAGTATTAGATGTTATTATTAATAACTATGCCAGCGTTCTTCCCATCATGTAAGCCTGCTTAGCGTATTCAGTCTGGAGCAGTGCTTCCATGTCAGGACATCCCTTTGCAAGGAGGACCTTCTTTTCATCCCAGCCCCAGTAGCGGAGCATCTGCTTAAATGAAGCTACGATGCCTACTGCCGGTTCAAGCTCTGTTTCTGCATATGTGACTATCAGCGATGCGCTCGCCCTGCGGTGCATCTCTTCATCAATGCAGTACATTCTGTCGATAGCGACCTTTATCTGCGAAGAAAACGAATTATAATGAAGCGGTGATACCAGAACGAGGTGGTCACACTCGAGCAGGTGCGGATAAAGCTCGTCCATGTCATCGCTCACGCCGCAGCGGTTGCAATTCTGCGTGTGGCAGTATTCGTCCGCCTGACAGTGACCTATCTTTTTGAAAGCTGAGTCAAAGCGGTAAACGCTGTGGCCCGCGTCCTGCGCGCCCTTTATGAAGTTATCAGCGAGAAATGCTGATGTTCCGTCCTTATGAGGACTTCCTGTGATCACTACGATCTTCATAGTAATATCATCTCCTATCTTTAAATTCCGAGGAACTCGCGCTGCGTAGCGCCTTCTTCCATAGCCTTCGTTATCTCTGCCATTCTTGAAGTGTCGCCTACGAGTATCGCACCCGCGAGACGTCTGTTCAGGAAGAAATACTTAGCGTATATATGGCGCTTCGGGTCATGGAACTCAGACGTAGTGTACTCGCCCGGTCTGTCATTGCCGTTAGTGCCTACAGCGAATATCGCAGTATTGCAAGCGTTTATAGAAAGCGAGCCGCTGAGAGGCGAATATGACAGCGTCTCTCCCGCAGCGCCTGCGCCTGCTATCCTGCCTGTCTCTGCAGCCTGCGCCCAGAACGCCTGCGGCTGTCCATCGCAAGTCACACAGTCGCCGCACGCATACACATCAGCAGCGCTCGTGTGCATGTGAGCGTCAACGCATATAAATCCGTTTTCAGTCTTTATGCCCGCAGCCTCGGCTATCGCAACGTTTGGACGCATGCCTGTAGACATTATAACGAGGTCTGCCGCGAAGCTCCTGCCGTCGTTCAGCTTAACGTCTGTCGCTGTTATCTGCGATATGCCTGCTCCTGTGATAACGTCTATGCCGCAGCCTGTAACTATGCCCTCTAGCATTGCTGAAGCGTTATCGTCGAGCTGCTTCGGGAGCAGACCCGGCGCGCCTTCGAGTACTGTTACTCTGTAGCCGCCCTGCTTGAGCTCCCAGGCCGCTTCAAGACCCATAACGCCGCCGCCTATGCAGACTACGTTTGCGCCCGGCTTGAGCAGTCTCTTTGCTTTTTCTGTGTCGGCGATGCTTCTTATAGAAACTACATGCGGAGCATCAGCGCCCTGTATAGGTGCTACGAAGCAGCGTGCTCCGAGAGCGTATATCAGCTTGTCGTAATCATAAGCGCCCTTTGAAGTCATTATGCGCTTTGAGTATACATCTATGCCGCTTACTTCCGTTTCGAGCACTACATCTATATTGTTTATCTCGTACCAGTCAGGACCTACTACAGCCAGTCTGTTGCCTGACATGTCTGAAAGCAGAGCCTTTGTGAGCATAGGTCTGTTGTACGGTACGTATTTTTCATTAGTTATGAGCGTTACGTGAGCCTGTCTGTTTCTCGCGCGTATCGCGTCAGCCGCATTAAAGGCTGCAGCGCCGCCGCCTATGATAACAAATTTTTCCATAGTATCGCGACGGAACGTAGTCTCTGTAGACTCTACAGGAACGCACTTGTCGAGATCTACACCGCATACAGGGCATGCGCCAAGTGAAGCGTCAAATATCTCGCCGCATACGAGGCACTTCATGAGCATCTTGCCGCCCGTAGAAACAGTCGTGCTCTTTTCAGGAGCAGTCTTGAGCAGAGTGCACGCGAAGTTATAACCGAAATCGTGCGCATCAAGAAGCTGTGTCTCGCTCGGTCTGAGCCTTACTGTAAAGCCGTCGAGGACTCTCATCTGAAGCTGCTTTAAGCGCTCGATTATGTGAGGTACGCCCTCACCGCTCCAGCCGTAGCTTCCGAAAGCGCTTGCGAGCTTGCCCTTGTGAGTCGGCGGGAACATTCCGAGCGTGAGCTGCCATATAGGAGCGAGCGCTTCGCCGATGATAGTCGGCGTTCCCATAAGTATGCCGTCGGCCTGCGCGAGCTCAGCGCCTACCTGCGCCGCATCAGCAGTCACCATGTCGTACATACGTATTTCTATATCCTTGCAGCGGTCCTTTATACCTGCCGCGATATGCTCAGCGAGCTGGCCTGTGTAGCCGTAAGCGCTTACATACGGTATAACTACGAGCTTTCCTGCTGTCTTTGGCGCAGCGCTTCCGCACCAGCCGCGGTATACCTGCATGAGCTCAGGTATCTTGCAGTCATGCACAGGACCGTGACCTGGGCAGATAAGCTTAATATCAAGGTCTTTTATGCGGTCGAGCGCAGTGAGCATATACGGATCTTTAAAAGGTCCGATGATAGCATCGAAATAATACTTCGTAGCTCTCCAGTAGCCTTCCTCGTCAGTAACCGTGCTCCTGAGAACTCCCTCATGACTGTAGTGCGAACCGAACGAATCGCAAGGGAACAGCGCCTTTTCCTCGACTACGTAAGTATACATAGTGTCAGGCCAGTGCAGATTAGGGAGCACCATGAACTGCAGAGTCTTGTCGCCGAGTGATAATGTATCGCCATCGGCTACAGCGATATTTCTGAAGTCCTTGTTTGCTATCTCCTTTAAGAAGCTGATCGCAGTTGCAGTTCCTACAACTGTAGCCATAGGATTGAGCTCGAGTATCTTTGCTATGCTCCCGGCGTGATCCGGCTCCGTATGGTTCATGATGACATAATCTATATGCCCCATGACTCCGAGACTTTCGAGAGAAGCCTTGTATTCATCCCAGAATACTTCCTTCGCAGTCTCAAAGAGAGCTGTCGCGCGGCTGCCCTTCAGCACGTAAGAGTTGTACGTAGTTCCGAACTCCGGCGTCATTACTATGTCGAACACCTTCAGATCAGGGTCGAGCACGCCGTTCCAGTAAAGGCTGTCACTGAGTTTAAGTGTTTTCATTAATGTACTCCTTCCAGTAAAACAGACAGTCAGCTTGCAGCGTCATATCTGTTTTCACTAACAAGTCCCACTTTCACCTTTTAATTAATAAATTAATATGAATTGATACAAATAAATATCAATAAACATATCAAACAGCTGCTCCGCTCCGTGACGCGGGCCCGGCCCGCCCACAAAAGCATTGCATAAAAAGCGCCGCAGCGCCGGTCAGAACGCCGTTTATTTTAAAGCGCTTAAAGCTGTTTATTTTCTGTTATTGTAAATAGCGCAGCCAGTGTGCTTCATTTCAGGCTTCAGGTCAAGACACAGATTACATGTCTTGCACCATCTTATCTGATCTTCTACTCCAAGCTGCATCTTAAGCGGCATATACGGATCCGCAAACGCCTGTCTGCCGATGCCCGCCATATCAAAGCCGCCTGTATTCAGGCACTTCTCAGCAAAAGCCTTAAAGCCCTCATCCTCAGGGGACATGCCCCCGAGCGACCTTTCAGCACCGCTGCCGAGAACAGAAAGTCCCGCACCGATAACTACAGTTTCAGGTCTGAGATTTTCCTTCATGAGCCTTGCCATGGACATATGCTGGTATACATTTGCCGCGCATGACTTTACAGGACACATGTTTTTAGAGTAAACAGCGCCGTTGCCGATAGTCTCACCAAAGAAATCGCAGCCTCTCGCTTCCATGCCTTTTATAAGGTCTATCGACTCCGTAAAGTCTATATACGGGCTGTCAGCGCCGACGTGGCCCTGTCCTCCCGGCATTTCCTCGTACATGCTGACGCGTGCTCCCAACAGGAAACGCCTGTCAGGTATCATGTCTCTTATGCGCTCGCACGTATCAAATGCAAAACGGCTCCTGTTTTCCCACGAGCCTCCGTATTTCCAATCTCTGTCATTGTATGGTCTGAGTATCTGCGAACCGAGATATCCGTGGCACATTTTAAGGTCTATACCGTCTGCGCCTATCTCATGCAGGAATCTCGCAGTTGCGACCTCGCGGTCTATAAATGCGTCTATGTAACCAGAGTCTATTATATCGCCGCCAAAACCGTAAAGATGTTTTACCGATACTCTTCTCGGCGCATTTTCAGATACAGTTTCGCCGCCGTGCTGATACTGAAATATGATAATAGTATCTGGGAATTTTTTCTTGATATCGCCTATGAACTTTTCCCACGCTCTGCACGATGAAGCATCATAAACGTCAAGCATGAGCTGGTTCCTGCGCGTGCGTGTCTGATCCTCAAGGCTTGTTGCCTCTATCCATACCAAAGCCGAGCCGCCCCTGCAGAAGTCGTCATACCTCTGTATGGTGCTTGCTGACGGCGTACCGTCTGGATCAGCGTCTGCTGCTTCCATCGGGAGCACGGCGAATCTGTTCTTTGCTGTCAGATTGCCTATGCGCAGCGGCTTCCAAAGAGGACTGTCATCGCCCTCTGAAGGACAGGCTTCTATCTTCATGCCTGCTCGTCCGACCGTCTCGTAAAGCTTCATCACCGACGACATTACAGAATCGTCGGGCGGCGCGTCTACCTTGAAGCGCGTAATGACGCCGGGATCGTCCGGCGCAGTTGATCGACAGCTGCTCGCCGCAGCGACGCTGCCGTCTCTCAAAACGCACTCAAACAGGCTTCTGTCGCTCATTCTTTTTATTTTTACTGTAAGATCTGTGCTTTTCATATTCTTGCCTGATTTTGATTTTCCGTAATATTTTATTGAAAACCAATTTTGTCTTTTGGATATTTTTAAAGCTGCGCGGGAGCACCTGATTTCTCAAAGTGCTTCCGCGCAACGTTTTTTATTTTACCATAAACCGATAAATAATGCTGCAAACTCAGCAGGTTCAGTCTTTCTTGGGTTGAATTCAGTGCAGCCGTCTGTCATAGCACCCTGTACCATGTCAGCGATAGCCTGCATGTATTCTTCCTTAGTACACTTACCTGTCAGAGATACAGTCATAGGAATGTTCATAGTGAACATCATGTTCTTGATGTGGTCGATGAGCTTTCTTACTGTGTCAGCAACACCGTTTCCTGTAACGCCGAACTTTGCTGCAGCAGCGCAGTACTTAGCTGCACATGCAGGAAGCTGTGCATCGCTGCTTACCGCATCAACTCTGCTGTTGAAGGCTATGATGTGCGGGAGAAGTATAGCGTTTGCTCTGCCGTGTGCGATATGGAAATGACCGCCGAGCTGGTGAGCCATACTGTGGTTGATACCGAGTGAGCAGCTGCTGAACGCGATACCTGCGAGGCATGAAGCAACGTGCATCTGCTGTCTTGCTTCTACGTCCTTGCCGTTCTTGTAAGCTCTTACGAGGTACTTTGAGCAGAGCTCGAGTGACTTTTCAGCGAGCGCGTCAGTGAACGCATTAGCCTTTTCACTTACATAAGCTTCCAGAGCGTGAGTGATAACGTCCATACCTGTATCAGCAGTGATAGTAGGAGGCACTGACATTGTCAGCTCAGCGTCGAGTATAGCTTCGTTTGGAATGATGTTGTCAGTAACGATAGGGCATTTGAGGTTATTCTTAAATGTATCTGTTACTACAGCGTATGAAGTTACTTCAGAACCACTTCCGCTTGTTGTAGGAATAGCTATCAGCTTTATGTCACCAAACTTACCGATGCTCTCAGTAAATTCCTTTATAGACTTAGCGCTGTCGATAGCTGCACCGCCGCCTACCGCAACGATAGCGTCAGGCTTGTACTCAAGCGCGAACTGTACGCCGTAAGCGATCTTGTTCAGCGGAGGATCAGGAATTACATCACTGTATACGTGATATACCTTGTGAGCCTCGTCGAGTCTTCTTGTAAGCGAATTGATCATGCCGCTTTCTACTACAAACGGGTCAGCAATGACAAGGATCTTGTCATACGGGTTGTCTCTCAGCCTGTCTAAGGCGTTATCCCCAAAAAAGATCTTGGTTTTCAGGTCAAATCTGTCCATTTTCTTCTATACCATCCTTTAAAATAAAATTGTTTTCAGATTCTTTTAATCCAATTTTGAATTACTCATATCAACAAATGAACAACCTTTTCAAAAATATTATTAATGCAGCAATACGACACTGACTCCCGCGGCATCACGCCGCAAGTATCCGCGCCCGCGGGCGCGACATCAACATACATTAATTTACCCTTTTTATTATCTCTCTCATATATTGTATAACTTAACCGCATTATTTCAAATAATAAATCATGATAGCACGTTAAATATTTCTCATACCCTCCGAACAGAGGAATGCCTTTATTTACGGCCGGAGCGCCAAGCCTGAAATTCAGCGCTCCGGACCGGTATTTTTAAACGCTAAACCGGTATAAGGTCTTGTCCCTAAAAGGGCTTACCCTAAATAACGGCTTACCATTGTAGCGAATTCAGCGCGGCTTATCATTGCCTTAGGAGCAAGAGTAGCAGCGTCGCGTCCGCTTACGATGCCTGCGCCAACAGCCCACTGCATGCCTTCAGAAGCATAAGGTGAAACTGCAGACTTGTCGCTGAATGCAGACAGGTCGTTCACCTTGCTCGTGTCAGCCTTCTTGTACTGAGCGTAGCGGTAAAGCATAGTCGCCATATCCTGACGAGTTATATTGTCATTCGGCTTGAACTTGCCGTCAGAGCCCTTTACGATACCGTTGTCTGCAGCCCAGTCAACAGCAGCTGCATACCACTTGTTTGCATCTACATCGCTGAATGTTGCAGCAGCTTCGGCAGCAACGCCTGTAGTCTCGCCTGACATACGGTAAAGAACTGTAGCAGCCATACCGCGTGTGAGCTGAGCCTTAGGGCTGAATGTATAGCCGTCGCCTGTGCCGTTCATGAGACCCTTGTCAACGATAGCTGAAACTGTATCATAAAACCAGTCAGCAGATGTTACGTCTGTGAAGCCCTTAACGCTTACCCAGATCGGATCTGTAGCAGCCCAGTGATTGTTCTTGTCAACTGCAGTAAAGCTGTACCATACATTCTTGCCTGCGGCAGCAGTAGTCTTGAATGAAACTGATGTACGGTCTGTAGTGCCGTTAAGTTCCTTCTTGTCTATGCATACGCCGTTTCTGTACAGGTAGATAGTATCAAAACCGTCTATAGCCTGAACGTCGAGGTCGAATGTAAGCTCATCGCCTGCCTTTGCAGACTGCTTTGAACCGAACATTGCATTTTCAGCAGGGAAGAGAACAGGACCGCATGTAACGTATGCGTTACCGCTCTTCAGAGCTGTAGTGTAAGCTTCCTGACTGTAAGTGTCAAGCTTCGCGAATTCGCGTATTACGCCTGAATACAGGCTTGTGTTGTGCGCATCATGCGCATCTGAGCCTGCGCTCAGATATTTTTCGATGCCTTCGTTCCAAAATGACATAGCAGCGAGGAGCGCCTTAGCGTCCATCTTATCGTTTACACCGTTGAGCTTGTCTGAAGGAAGTGTAGCCGCGAGGTTCTGGCGGTCTATCTTAGTCCAGTCTGCAGCGTTTACAGTATCAAGACCTGTGAGATCCATAGTGCTCTGGAGCTCGAGGAGGTCGAAGCTGTCCCAGCCCTGCTCTGTACCGCCATTTACTGATGTCTGGTTATTGAGGAAGCCATAGTCAGAGAACGGATGGTGCATAATAACTGTAGCTCCGAGCTGATGGCCTGTATCTGCTATCTGCTTAGGAGTAGCTGTTGAAGGGTCGATAGGAGCTCCGCTGTTGCTGTAGTCAACACCGAGGTATCCCCAGTGTCCCCAGCCCGGTGAAACTTCTATGTTTGACAGGAATACTCTGTCCTTGTCCTTTGCGAACTGAGCCATCTCAGAGTTGTGGATACGAGTGTCGTGGTCTGTTACGACATTAAAGTCAAGACCCTGAGCTATCTGGAAGCTGAAGAGATCCTTTATAGTCGTAGAACCGTCACCGTAGTCTGAGTGGTTGTGGTTGTCCATGTTGTACCAGCCTTCAGCCTTCGCATCGATAGGAATATCGATAACGAATGTATAGTCAAGACCTGCTGAAGTGATATCACCTGTCCATGAAGCAGACTTCGAAAGGAACGGTGTGCTGTATGTCGCTGTTATTGTAACGTTTTCAGCCTTTGAAAGGTTGAAATCAAGGTCGTTTGAAGAAGAGAACGCGTCAGAGAACTGAACAGCGCCGCCCAGCGTCTTCATTTCTGAAGTTATACCTGAGATCTCGATCTTGAAAGGTATTGAGTTGCCCTTCTGATCTGTAGCATTC
>CAVGAH010000062.1:0-12176 GCA_963627215.1 bacterium
GGTCTGCAAATGTGTTGTTCACGAAGTCCTGTATCTTATCTTTAAATATTATGCCGAGAGCTATTGCTATGGCTATCAGGATGCCGACCTGCACAAGCTCCATTCCGCGTCTTGACCTTGCATTTACGGGCATCATATTCATTAAACCTGATCTCATATTACATATTATTCCTTTTTTCATTTTCGTATTTTCCTTTCATTGTAAGCGATTCATATATAAATGTAAGCGATTCATATATAAATAATCAACGTTTCATTTGGTAATTAGTTTTACTGTCGTTGGGACGCGGGCGTCCGCCGTTATTCAGAGTATTAATGCATCATTAATTCATCATTGATACACTATTGTATGTCGGTCATTCACTGCTAAAAGCTGATTATTGCCGGGGAAACGGTTATTAATATCAGCGAAAAAAGCATTATCATCATCGGGAGCATCATCCTTGAATCAGTCATATTTATCTTTTTTCTCATTTCCTTGCGCCGCATCTCACGCAGCGTCCTGCTTTCTGCCTCAAGCTTTTCAACAAGACCGCTTCCCGTGTTCATGTTATCGCTCAATATAGTGCAAAAGCGGAGCATATCGCTTGATTCCATGCGTGCCGCAAGGTCCTTCCATTCCTCCGTCAGGCTTGAATTCATATTTCGTACACGGCGGCCTATCTCAGCCGCTTCTGCCCGCATCTCCGGGCATGAGCAGTATCCTGAACTCTCGTAGTCGTCAGATATCCGCATCATCGCGCTGAACACCGTCAGACCGCTGTTCAGAAGCAGTATAAGCTTGTCGATAACAGCGGGGAATTCATTTCTGACGCTTTTCCTGTAGCTTTTAACACGCTTGCTCACACGCCTGTATCTTTCGGAATACACAAATGCGAACACTGCCGCCCCTATAACAAGCACAGCTCCCGCCGCCGAGCGTCGCTTCATCCTCCAGTCGAGCGATATTCCGTCTGAAAGCTCAGTAGGCAGCATGACTGCCGTATTTTCTCGATCTGTATTTATGCCTGAAACGAATTCCGCTATCCTGCTTCGCATAGAAGCCTTGTACATGCTTCTGTCGTCGTTTAGAACTATGTCAAAATCAATATCTCGGCGGTGTCCGTCATACGACAGCTCTGCTGTCAGCCTTACCGTTTCAGACTCACCTGCGAGAGCTATTACATCAATACTGCCTTTTTCGGATATCAGCACCGGGTCGCTCGACTCCCAGCGTATATTCATGCCGCTGCGCCCGTACTCGTCAGGCAGTCTGACAGGCGACGAAAGCGTAAGCTCTCCGTTTTCGCCGCGTTCAAACAGAGATTCAAGATATTCGGCGCATTCATCCATTTCATTTTCTATCTCCGCGCCTGTCATATTCCGTTCCTCGACCGTTATATCAAGCTGCTCGCGAGCCTTCTCGCCGCTGTACTCCGCGCTGACCTCAACAGGAATGTATACACTCTTTTCGCCCGGCTCCGGGCGCTTTATTTCTTCTATTCCCATACCTCCGACAAGCGTGTACATAAGAGAGAGCAGCGCCGCCGCGGCCGTTATTATTACTATGCCCGCATAGCACGCAGCGAGGCGCTTCCTGTACCTGCCGACCTCGGTCTCCGTGTCGCGCCCGCATACCGGCATGAGCATTTCAGAAAGCTTTTCTTTGCTTCCTGCCGCGTCATCCACCTTTTTTCTGAGCTTTTCGAATGTGCGTACAGCCGCATTGTTTTCACTGTATTTCATGCACTCACCTGTCCTTCCGTATATGTTATTTTCATACTGTACAGGAATGAAAATACAGTTCCTGCAAAAGCAGCCGTCATGAGTATCCTGCCGAGCATCGTATCATACATTACATCGAGATAATCGCTGGACGAGAGATTTATAAGGCCCGTCACAGCCACAGGCATGCCTGCCAGCAGACGGGATTCCAGCTTTTTCTGCGCCATCAGCACTTCCTTTTCCTTCTGTATCTCTATATTATGTGACAACAGCTCTGACGAGCGCTGTATCATCCTGTTCAGGTCGCCTCCCGTCCGTCTGCATGTGGAGCACGCGTCTGCAAAATCAGCTACCTCTCTTATGCGTGAGCGCTCCGCCAGACTTTTAAGCACGGTCTCATCGCTGCTGTTTGCATCCTTCATCTGGCGTATCATGTTTTTTATCTCAATGGCAAGTATGCTGTCTTCACCGTGTATCAGCGATACAGCGTTGTAAGACTCCTCTATTGCTTCAGGCAGATAACGCCCGGCTGTAACAGACGATGAAACAGAATAAAGCATGTCCTTGAACTGAAGCCTCAGCTTGTTTTTACGCCTGTCGGCCAGCATCGCTCTGTAATGAGGCAGCCCCGCAATGCTCAACGCGCACATTGCCAGAGCTAACGCTACGCTCCTGTAAAACACATACCCGGTGCAGAATATCACAAGTAAAGTAACTGTAAAATAATTCTGCAGCTCTTTCCTCGACAGCCTGTACACATCGTAATTTTCGGGCAGCATTATGACGCACCCCGCATCCTGAGCTTTGTCGTATTTATAAGGCTGTTCTCTGTTTTGTGCAGGCAGCCGTCACAATCAAAGCTATAGAGCTGATTCAGCTGTATCTCACCGTCCTTTATACCTGCCACCTCCGATATCTCAAGCACGCAGCGGCGGCTGTCATGCAGCCTGCCAAGATGGACTATTATGTCAACTGCTGACGCTATCTGCCCTCGCACAGCCTGTATCGGAAATGATGCCGCGGCTGACAGGAACATAGTTTCCAAACGGCTTATCATGCCCGACGCAGAATTTGCATGCCCCGTAGACAGGCTCCCGCTATGACCGGTGTTCATCGCGCTTATCATGTCCACGACCTCGCCGCCGCGCACCTCGCCTACTATTATCCTGTCGGGGCGCATCCTCAGGCTCGCTTTTATGAGCTGCGTCATATTTACGCCGCCGCGCCCCTGGACATTAGCGTTGCGCGTCTCCATGCGTACTATGTTTTCTATGTTGCTCAGCTGGAGCTCGCTCGAATCCTCTATGACTATCACGCGCTCGCCCGCAGGTATAAAATCAGAAAGCGCGTTTAAAAATGTAGTCTTTCCAGAGCTCGTTCCGCCCGATATGAATATATTATAGCCGCACTCAACGAGCCGCTTCAGGAAATCAGCCACCTCCTGCGTTAAAGAGCCGCGCTTTATGAGCTCATCCATGACTATGCGCCGCTCCGGGAATTTTCTGATATTGAGCGATGGCCCGTTTACAGCGACGTTTTTATGTACTGCGTGTACGCGCGAGCCGTCGGCGAGCCTTGCATCGAGTATCGGGTTGAGCTCGTTTATCTCGCGGTGTACGCGAGCTCCTATCCTCATTATTACTTCTTCAAGCTCCTTCTCGTCAGGAAAATATTCCGGCACACGGCTTATGCTCCCGTTCCTTTCTATAAATATGTCGCGGCAGCCGTTTACCATTATCTCGCTTATATCGGGTTCCCTGAGATATTTTTCCAGAAAATCCAGTTCGCGCCGCAGCGCATTGAAAACACCGTCTGCTATCCCGCTCTTTTCGCTCAGGCTCAGCCTTCTGAGCTCCGGGCTGCTGATTATCTGCCGCTGTACAGCTGCCATCACGGTATCATCGTCAAGCTCGCCCTCTGTAAAATTAAGCTGCTTTCTGACATCCTCAGTCAGCCTGTATATGAGTTCTATCCTGTTGCCGCTCATTGCCATTATCTCGCCATCCCTCTGCGCACGCTGTCTACAGCCGCGGCGTACGCGCCCGACATGCTCACGTCAGCCCTGCCGTCCTTCATGAAAAAGCTGTCAGGGTCTGCAGGCAGACAATATGCATAAAGCCTTTCACTCCTGAGTGAACCCTCGTCATAAAATATCCTGTCTACCGCGCCTCCCGACATGTCGTAATTCAAAATGGAATATATACGTTTTTCAGCATCTGCGCCCGCCTCGCGGGCCAGCCAGCCGCGCCATATTTCTTCCGTCCCGAACGGGCAGCGTCTGTCATCGTGCAGCGCGTATATAACATCTGCATTCTCATAGATGCAGCGGCTGCGCTCATCGAACCTGCCGTCCATATCAAATATCACAGCGCCGAATATATTCCAGTCGCGTATGTACGCGATGAATCCCGCCAGCTCCTCCACAGTCATCGATGAAAGGTCTGATATGCCGTCAGCAGCCGGCCTTATGCACGACACGCCATACTCGTCGTTTATCAGATATGCAGCGGGATCCGTCCTTGCGCCGGACGCGTAGTTAAGCAGCAGCAGGTCCATGTCCGCGCTGCCCGGCGCAGCAGTATCATTAAAATAATCATAAAGGTCTGTCATCTGCGCCGTGCCTGCCACGAGCACGCCCTCGCCGCTCTTCTGCCTGATGAGCCTTGCGAGCGCAAGCGAAAACGACGTCCTTCCGCAGCCGCCCGTCATACCGGAAACGCATATGACAGACATGCCGCGGCCTGTATCGTTAAAATATCCCGAAACGGCCGCCCGCTCGTAAAGCTCCGGTACAGAGCGTATGATATCTGCCGCGCTCTGAAACTTAAAAACATTATCGTTTTTTAATAAGCTTTCAGACGAGGCCGTGTAATGCCGTTCTCCAGCAAGCTCTCTGCTGCTGCGCAGCACCGTACATCTGACACCTGAGGCTATTACATCGGTAAGCGCCTGCGCTGAAATATTTTCATCGCATATGATATGGTCAGTCCCCTGCATGACATCGCTGCGCGCGGCTTCTTCTCCGCCTACAGTTATAGACACGTCGCCGCAGCCTGAAGCTATATAGCCTGAAAAGCGCCGCCTGAAATCAGCGTCGTTGTCTATTATCAGTAATCTCAATTTACCACCCGCTTTCTTTTATCCCAGTTAATTACAATAAGATTTTATCAGTGCATCCAGTATATGTCAACTATTATTTGTAAAAATTTGCATAATAGGTTTTTGATGGAAAATTCAAGGCTGATTTTGGTAATTTTTCTGATGTTGGAGATGGGGCAGCGTGTGCCTTTAAAGCCTGTTTCTCACTGCATCTCTAAAAATCTTGACGCAGAGAGCTCACAATGGTATGATTTAGTCGGTAAAAGATGTAAATTTTTTACAGCATCTTTTGTTAAAAAATGCCGCGCGGACGCGGCGGAAAGGGGCTATTTTATGAGATATGAGATAAAAGGCGGACGCAGGAAGGCAGCGTTGCTGCCTGTTGGGCAAATTTTGCGCGGACTTGCCGCGCATCACACGATCAGCTCGCCTATTATATAATTCGAAATATCAAGACCTGCGCCTGTAAAGCGCAGTTTTTTCTTTTCCACGATTTCCAGCAGACCATCATTTATAAACTGACTGATTTCTTCCTTCCTGAGCTCAAGCAGGTCTTCTCCGAACATCTGCTGAAACAGCTCAAGGTCAAGCCCCTCCGTAAGCCTTAGGCCTGTGAATATATAGTCCGTCATGCGGTCATGCACAGAAAGCTCCTCTTTGTACGAGCCTGCCGTCAGATCGCCGGTGCGCTGTTTCTGCTCTACAGCAGCTTCGTATTCGTTCAAAGCATCCGGGTTATAATAACGGCACTGCCCGTCAAACGAATGCGCCGCTGCGCCTATCCCCGTATAGCGCGCCATAGACCAGTATTTTATATTATGGCGGCATCTGCGCCCCGGCTTAGCGGCGTTAGATATCTCGTAATGGTCATAGCCGACCGCCGTCAGGCGCTCGACTGCCGTGCGGTACATCGCACGGTTTATCTCATCAGGGATCTGTTCTACCTCGTCGCGTCTGAATTTTTCGTAAAGCGGCGTACCTTCTTCTATTTGAAGGCTGTAGAACGATATATGGTCAGGCGACAGCTCAAGCGCCGTATCCAATGTTTTTTTCCAGCTTTCCTGCGTCTGACCGGGAAAGCCGAATATAAGGTCTATATTTATGTTGTCGAAGCCTGCTTGGCGCGCGCGTCTGAATGAGCGCGCTGCTTCTGCCGCCGTATGGGGGCGTCCCAGAAAACGCAGCTCTGCATCGTTAAAGGACTGGACGCCCATGCTCAGGCGGTTTATGCCTGCGGCGCGGTAGGTGTTCAGGCGGCTGTCGAGGACAGCGGCCGGATTGCATTCTATAGTTATTTCTGCGTTTTGGGCGCGCGGCAGGCGTTCGAACACGCCTGCTATATATGAAGCATCTACAGTTGACGGCGTTCCGCCGCCTATAAATATCGTGTTCGGAAGCTGGGCGGCGGCATTTTGCGGGTCTTCAGTGCGCAGCTTTGCGTAAAGCTCCGCCTCACGGTTCAATGCGTCAAAATACCTGCGCTGCTCGTCCGAACCACAGCCTGCATACGACGTAAAATCGCAGTATACGCATTTGCTCATACAAAACGGGATATGGATGTATATTCCCTCTGGCGCGCCAGTGTTGTACGCTGGCACATTTTTATTATTTTTCATAATTTTAATAAATACAGGACGCTTTAAAAAGCCTGCGAAATATACGCAACGCTTGAAGTCCTGCCCGTATCTCTGATACGGCGCGCAGGCCTCATACAGAAATTGCGCATTTTACGCAGCTTCAGCTGCAGTGTAAAATGCGACAGCGTAGTTCACGAAGTGAACGTAGGAAGGCAGCATAGCTGCCTGTTGCGCATTTTACGCAGCTTCAGCTGCAGTGTAAAATGCGACAGCGTAGTTCACTAATTGATTTCCTTGTTATTTATCTTCGTCGTACTTAAGAACGGCTGTAAACGCTTCCTGAGGGACCTCGACCTTGCCGAACTGTCTCATGCGCTTCTTACCTTCCTTCTGCTTTTCGAGCAGCTTCTTCTTACGCGATATGTCGCCGCCGTAGCACTTTGCGAGTACGTCCTTGCGGAGCGCCTTTACAGTCTCACGTGCTATTACCTTCTGACCTACGGCCGCCTGGATAGGCACCTCGAACTGGTGCGACGGGATGACTTCCTTGAGCTTTGAGCAAACGAAGCGTCCGCGGTCGTAAGCAGTGCTTTCGTGTACTATCATCGAGAACGCGTCCACCATTTCCTTGTTAAGTAAAATATCGAGCTTAACAAGCTTTGACGGCTCGTATCTCAGGAACTCGTAGTCGAGCGAGCCGTAGCCGCGCGTCTTTGATTTCAGCGCGTCAAAGAAATCGTAAATTACTTCATTCAACGGCAGCTCATAATGCAGTGAAACGCGAGTTTCTGTGATGTATTCCATATGAAGCATCTTACCTCTGCGCTTCTGGCACATTTCCATTATAGTTCCGACATAATCCTTCGGGATCATGATATCAGCCTTTACGATAGGCTCTTCTATATGATCTATCTCGGTCATAGGCGGCAGGTTCGATGGGTTCTGGACCATCATAGTCTCGCCGTTAGTCATAACTACCTTGTATATTACGCTCGGAGACGTCGTAACTACAGCAAGCTCAAACTCTCTCTCAAGGCGCTCTACGATAATTTCCATATGAAGCAGACCGAGGAAGCCGCAGCGGAAGCCGAATCCCAGCGCCGCAGAGGTCTCAGGCTCAAATACGAACGCAGCGTCGTTTACCTGAAGCTTTTCGAGCGCGTCCTTTACGTTGTCGTACTTTTCGCCCTCACCCGGATATATACCGCAGTAGACCATCGACTGTACAGGCTTGTAGCCCTGAAGCGGCTCGTCAGTAGGCGCGTTTACGTGAGTTATCGTATCGCCCACACGCGCGTCCCTTACCTGCTTTATGCTCGCGCACACGTAGCCTACCTCGCCCGCGCGCAGAGAATCAACAGGCACCGGCGACGGTGCGTAAACGCCGACCTCCGTTACCTCGTAATTCTTTTCCGTGTTCATAAGGCGTATCATATCGCCCTTCTTCACAGTTCCCTCGAAAACTCTCGCGTAAATTACAACGCCCTTGTAGTTGTCATAATATGAATCGAATATCAGCGCCTTGAGCTTTCCGTTCGCATCGCCCTTAGGAGCAGGCACGTTCTTCACTATGTCCTCGAGCACGCCCTCGATATTTATACCTTCCTTTGCAGAGATGAGCGGCGCTTCGGAAGCATCTATCCCTATTATTTCCTCTACTTCCAGTTTTACCTCTTCAGGCCGCGCGCTAGGCAGGTCGATCTTGTTTATTACAGGAAGTATCTCAAGGTTCTCGTCAAGCGCAAGGTAAACGTTTGCAAGCGTCTGAGCCTCAACTCCCTGAGTCGCGTCAACTATGAGCACAGCGCCCTCGCACGCCGCAAGGCTTCGAGATACCTCGTAGTTAAAATCCACGTGTCCCGGCGTATCTATCAGATTCAGGACGTAAGTGCTGCCGTCCTGCGCCTTGTAGTGCAGTCTTGTCGTCTGGAGCTTTATCGTGATTCCACGCTCACGCTCGAGGTCCATATTGTCAAGATACTGCGCCTTCATGTCACGGTGCGCCACGAGCCCCGTCGTTTCTATCAGACGGTCGGCAAGCGTTGATTTTCCGTGGTCTATATGTGCAATAATGCTGAAATTACGTATAAACTGCTGATAAGAATTCATCAGTACCCTCTCTTTATATCAATAAATTTTAATGCCAGAATAAATTTCAATACCATGCGTCCGCCCGGCGGACAAGTATTCGGCGGGTGCTCCGCCGCAAATGCATATTAGTTAATCATACCATTACAGGACGCGTGACGCAAGCTCCGTCTTACTGATAAGCTCCACGCCCTTCTGCCCGTTCAGCCACATGTCGTAGCCCGACCCATACACCTCGGCGCTGACTATACAAGCGCCGCCCTCCGGGTCAGAGCCTATGATCTCAGCCGTCGGGAACCTGTCAAGCACCGCATCCGATGTGTTGCCGCTGCATTTCAGCTCTATGCGCTGCAGACTGCCGCCGAACATGAACTGGATACGCTTTCGGAACTGACCTTCATTGAATTTATTGCCGTAATCCACTTTGAAGCGCCTGTCGAGCACTTCGTACTCTTGTACGCGGTCTACTCTGAATATCGTCGGATTATCGTATTTTTTGACATCCGGCTCGTCCTCGCTCACGCAACGGAACGCTATCAGATAAAAATAATATTCAGAAAACATTATGCCGACAGGCTGCACGAGTCGCTCCACATCCTCATATCCGCCGTCCTTCATCTTGCTGTAGCTGAATCTCAGCAGCCTGTGCTCGTATACAGCGCTGCCTAGCTCCCACATTTTATCCATAAACTTGCATCGATGATTCGGTTCTATATAATAATATTTTTCATTTTTTATCAGCTCGGAAACGAGTTTTACATTTTTTACCGGGACGCAGCGCCTTACAAGCTTGTCTATTATCGGCTCCATCTCTTCCCTTACCATTGAACGACTTTCGAGAAGTATCTTGCACACGGCGAATATTTCGCTGTTCGTGAGCGCTCCCTTGTCGCTGTTCACGACCATGTAGCCCTTTTTATCTCTTTTGTATTCTATGGTCTCGGTCGAGCCTTCCTTTTCCTGCATGTACACTCGCAGATCGTCTATGTCGCGCTGTATCGTCCTGTCGCTGACACCATAACGCTCCGCCTCATCGTATTTGTTTATGACCTGGCCGTCCTCAAACTTTCTGTAAAGGTCGAGCACGCGCTTGAGCTGGACCATTCCGTCCTTTTTATTATCCGTTTTTCCGTTCTTTTCTTCTTTTTTCATCTTTTTATCAGCCATTTTATGTAAACCCCGTTTTTCATCTCATCTTACATAAATTATACCATAAATCCCGCCATCCTGCCCGCGTCACCGCGGCAGCTTCCCGCGCGTGTGGGGCGCGGAACTGTATTCCGTAAGCCCGCCGGTTATACCTTTAAAAAACTCAGCATTCCATAAGCTCAACGACGTTTTATCATGTATGAACGGCTCTACATCAAGCCTTGCCTGCGCGAAATCGATCTTGTTGAATCGTTCGACCAGCATGCCTTTTACATCTTCCAACGAACATTTATCATTTTCGCCGATATATCCCGACTGTACCAGCCTATGCCTTAAATGCTCAATATTTACAGATGCTCCCTGTGACAGATAAAATACGTAATCATAAAGATCCCTGCCTTTTATCCTGCTCTGCCATGACCTGCATATCACTGCATGCAGCTTGCCCGCAAAAAGCGACGGCATATCATAAAGCCTGACCTCATACGGTGCAGGAAGCAGCCTGTACTTATGTTCAAATGTCGCGCCCGCAGGCGGGTCGATGTCCACCTCGAATTTTATCTTGACCGCCTCATTTCCCGCAACACTCCCCGCCGCCTTTTCATCGGCGTAAAACAAAAGAAGATGCTCTCTGGTATTTCCCTTCATAAAAGCCGAACGTATATTGCTCTCCTTAGTTTTTTCCTTTTCAGATATCACGACATTCAACCCGAATGACTGAACTTCTTTTTCCAGAACAGGAAAATACTTCTTCAAGTCAAATGACGCATCAGGCGCAGCCAGCGAAAAATCCAGATCCTCCGAAAAGCGATCAAGCCCGTAAAATATCCGCAGCGCTGTTCCGCCGTAAAAAGCAGCATCCTTAAAAAATCCGGCTCGGGAAAGCCCGCACAGAACTATCTCCTGCATTATCTCCTTCATGGCATTTTTCTGATCGTAAATGCTTCTGACATTGTAATTTCTAAGCATCCTCTCTATCAGATCATTCATCTCGCAAGCCTCCTCATATACGCAGCCAGCCTTTTTACGTTGCCCGACCTATACCTTTCACTGAGCTGCTGTACGGTCTCAAGCTCAAGAGACGCTATATCATCCTCGTCTATCCTCAAGTCATCGGTCAGCAGTTCAGCCATCTCCTTTATATTCCTTACCGGCGGCACAGTACAAAGCTTATCGCAGAGCGCCTTCTCCGGCCCGGCTATCCTGTAAAAGTAATCGCCCTCTCTGATAAGACGAACTTCAAGCGGAAATGCGGCAGACGGCACATCACGATACGTAAACGTTCCAAATTCAGTATTGTATTCCTTTTTTTTCTTTTTATCGAACGCCGCACACGTCACCGTATAAACGCTCTCCGGTATAAGCCCGTAAAAGCTGAGCGCATACTCAAAAGAAATATACGACGGACCGTACACACTGCCCGCAAGCAGATGCGCAGGCGCATTCCTGTCTGTTTCATACAGACCCTTCACAACAGAATATATCTCACCGTCCCTCACCATACGCGACAGCTTCATCCTCGGATTTCCGTAATCACGCAATTCCTCTAACATCATCGCAGTAGTTTTTATCATAATTTCACCTCATAATATCATCTTACGATACTATGAGGTGAAATTCAAGCATTTTATTAATCTATTAAATCATCCTGCCCGCGTCACCGCGGTAGCTTCCCGCGCGTGTGGGGGCGCGACCGTCACGGTCATCTGCCTTATTACATTATTTCCGGAACTGCGTCATCGCCAACAGTAATTACAGGATCAGGCAATTTTACCAGCCCAGGTCTGCATCCGAAAAACGCTCTGCTGCCTACCTCTGTTACGCTATCAGGTATTGTTATATCTGATAGCGCTACGCAGTTTTCAAACGCAGAACTGCCTATTTTACTGATGCCCTCAGAAATCACGACTTTTTTCAGATTCTCGCAGCCGAAGAATGTATTTTCATCTATCGTTTCCATGCTACCCGGAAGCACCACGCTTCTGAGATACTTATTACCGCTAAACACATTTTCGTCTATTTTTTTCACGCCCTCAGGAATTACCAAATCGGTTATATGATCATCATCATAGCATACAAACACTCCGTCGATTATGCATATTCCGTTTCCCGTAACTGTCAGCCCGCCGCTTACAAAGTAATCCTCATAATCTTGAAGCTCGTCAATATTATCATACAGTTCCTCAACATCTATATCAGGCACAGAAATTTCTTTAAACGTTCTTCCGTCATACAAGATGCCGCATCTTTCAAGTTGTTCCTTTTCAATATCGCAGCAGCTCCATCTTCTACTGTAATAAAGACGTTTCACCCATCTTAATACAGAAGGTTCACTTATATCACTGTTAAAATAAGTATCATCCACACCATCTCCGAAGTCATACACTACGTACTTATATGGGTCTACATTAATATCACTCGTACAACCGACTATGATCCCGCCTTTTCCTATTACATCAGCAAGCTTTCTTACAATTTCCTCCAGCTCATATTCAGTATAATTATAAGAATCATCACCACATGCAATCTCAAGATTTTTTCTATCTCCATGCTCATAAG
>CAVGAH010000063.1:0-11941 GCA_963627215.1 bacterium
TGACTAAGGAAGTCAGTACGGGCGGAATCGCTGAGATGATAGGCAGGCGGCTCGTTGAGGCGGGGGCGGTGATGCGCGAGGGGATATCGAGGCATCAATTGCTGCTGGACGAGAAGATAGAGTATACTTCGCACAACAGCTCGATGTGCATCGAGATAGAGAGCGATTCGCTCGATATTGGCCGGATAATGGATATCGGTCAAGAAATAATAAAAGAAAACATGTCCGCGGCGGCAGACCCGGGAATAGCAGTGTGCTGCGCGGACGAGCTTCCGTCACCGGAACGGCTGATCGCTTTCGGGTTTGACGCGAAGAAAAGGGTCATCACGAAGGACGAGGCTTATGCGCTGGCAGCTGAGTATGACTGCGTGCTGCTGAAGGAGCTCGGCGGTACGGGCATCGGCGTTATAGGGGCTCTTGCGGGTATCGGGCTGCGGCTGAGCCGCTGCGACGGGTCTGTGAGAGGAAAGAAATGTAAGAAATTTGCCGGGCAGACTGTGAGCGCGGGTGAGATATGCAGGCGCTGCGGCGTTGATATGGTTATATGCGTTGACGGTACTGTTGTGCCTGATGATGCGCCTGTAATGGTCGATGAATTTGTTAAGCTGATGTTTTTTGACGGGCATATGTGCTGCATGGTGCGGCGTGCTGATGGCGCCTGCGGCGCGAGTGACACGGCTGCGGGCAGCGCATCGGGCAGTCAGGACGGAACGCCGGACAGCGTGCGTTATGTGACTGTCGGGCAGCATCAGGAGCGAGAAAGGGCTGCTGAGCTGGAGGGCAGTGCTGTTTGCAGCGGATATGTGGCAGACAATGATGAAGAGGAGTTAGTCAGCACAAACGGTTCGCGCTCATGCTTTAACTGTCTTTTCAGGCGCTGGAACGGGAAGGGCTTTGTCGGGTTTGAGTGTACTAAGAAGGACGGAGGACACGGCAACGGTAAAGGAAAAGGTCGTGGTGGTCATGGGAAGCATGATGGCCGTGGGCGCGGGCGCTCGGAAAAGGCTGAGAATGAAAAGACCGAGAATGAAGATGATAAGGGTCCCTCGCGCGGCGAGGCTCTGAGAGCCGCAGGGCTTGACGGTAGCTGTGGCTGCGTCGGCGCTGACGGAGCGGATGGAACGGACGGCGTTTATGATGTTGTCGTTATAGGCGGCGGCATCATAGGTGCTATGACGGCGTGGAAGCTGTCTAAGCTGGCTGTGTCGGAGCCGGGTGTTTCCGGCGCCGGTTCAGGTAAGGGCGCCGGAGGCTGTGGGGCCGCGGGCGGCCGCAAGTTGAAGGTTCTTATTATTGATAAGGCTTACGATGTAGGTGAAGGGGCTGCTAAGGCTAACAGCGGGATATTGTATCCGGGGATACAGGCTCGCGGAGGCAGTCTGAAAGGGATTTCGTGCGTCCGGGGCAGTGCTATGTATGATGACATATGTCGTGAGCTGGGCGTGCCGCTGAAGCGTGTAGGGTCGCTCTATACGGCTTTTTCGGAAGAAGGCATAGAAAAGATGATGAAGAAGTACGAGCGCGGGCTGCAGAACGGCGCGCCGGACATGAGGATAATCTCGGGCGATGAGGCGCGGGAGATGGAGCCTTGTCTGAGCGATAAGGTGATAAGCGCGATATACAACCCGACTACGGGAGTGATCTCGCCGTTTGCTCTTGTCGTGCGGCTGTCGGAGGCTGCGGCGCTCAACGGGGTTGATTTTATGTTTGACAGCGAGGTCGTTGATATCGACGCGCCGCCTGACGGGCTTTTTACCGTTAAGACGAGCGGCGGCGATGTGAAGGCGCGGTATATCGTGAACGCGGCGGGCGGGAACGCTTCGCTGACGGAAAGCATGGTCCGGCCGCAGGATATCGTTGTCAAGCCGCGGCGCGGGCAGTTTTATGTGTTTGACAAGCAGGACGCGCCTGCGGGAGATGTCGGGAACGGCCGGGATGACAGCGCGGCTCGCGGGATGACGACTCTGCGGCATGTGATATATCAGGCGGCTGACAATGACGAGGGCGGAACGCTGATCGCGCCTACTGTCGAAGGAAATATAATAGCGGGACCGACGTCTGAGAATGTCGGGTCGTTCGATAATACTGATACTACGGCGGAGGGGCTGGCTCATGTCGAGATGGTGGCTAAAAAGATACTGCCGGGGCTCGATATGGGGAAGGTCATAACTAACTTTGCCGGGATACGCGCGAATATAACCAATATCGACAAGGAGCATAAGGACTTTATCATCAGGCGCAGCGTGCCGGGGATAGTGAGCGCGCTGGGGATAAAGAATCCGGGGATGACGGCGGCGCCGTATCTGGCTGAGCGGATAATAGACGTTCTGGAGAAGGACGGGCTTTTCGGCGACGGCGGGCGGAGGACTGTTGATCCCGGCGTTCCTGCGGATGACGGCGGCGCGGTGACGGGCGGCTGTGATGATGTGAAAGAGCGTTATGATGACGGAAACGGCTTCGGGCGCACGCCGTTCCTGCAGCTTGATGAGGCGACTCAGCGCGAGCTGTGGGAAAAGGACGCTCGCTACGGACGCGTGGTGTGCCGATGCGAGGAGATAACAGAGGGCGATATCGTGGCTGCGCTGCATTCGCCGCTGCCGCCTCGGAGCCTGAACGGGCTTAAGAAGCGGCTGCGTGTCGGGATGGGCCGCTGCCAGGGGTCGTTCTGCACGGCGCGCGTTATAGAGATAATATGCCGCGAAACGGGCTGCGCGCCTGAGGACATACTTAAGAGCACTGACGGCAGCAGGCTTGTGAAGGGCAGGCTGAAATGATGACAGGAAAATATAACTGTATGAATGATAAACTTGTTTATGACCTTGCGGTGATAGGCGGCGGTCCTGCGGGGCTGGCGGCCGCTGTGCAGTTTCGCGAGAGCTGCGGCGGGTCTGTCATAGTGCTCGAGCGCAATGAAACGCTCGGCGGTATACTGCCGCAGTGTATACATGACGGCTTCGGGCTTTATGAGTTCGGGCGGCAGATGACGGGGCCGGAATATGCGCAGGCATGGATAGAGCGCGCTGCTGATGCGGGCGCGGAATGTATAGTTTCGTGCGATGCGCTTGAAATGCGCCGCGTGGGCGCGCCCGGCGCGCTAAAAGGAAGTTCGGACGACGGGCTGCGCGCTGCTGATGATGCGTGCGCGCAAGGCGCGCGTGAGTCGGCGGGTGACTCGGCAGACGACGGAGTATTTGAAATTAAAATTATTTCACCTGAAACGGGTCCTGCCGTAGTGACCGCCGGGGCGGTCGTGATGGCTACGGGCTGCAGGGAGCGCACTCGCGGCGGGCTGCGGATACCGGGGAGCCGTCCTGCTGGCGTTTATACGGCGGGTCAGATACAGTACATGATGAATATAAAAAATCTACTGCCGGGCAGGAGCGCCGTCATACTCGGCTCGGGTGATATAGGGCTGATAATGGCCCGCCGCATGAAATGGGAGGGTATCGACGTTAAGCTGATACTCGGACAGCAGGCGAGCGGCCTTATAAGGAACTACATGCAGTGCGTGCGCGACTGGGATATACCGCTGAGATTCGGCTATACGGTCGTGAGCGTTCACGGGAGAAAGCGCGTGACTGGAGTTACGGTCGCGCCTGCGGGCGCGGACGGCGCGCCGGACCTGAGCCGTAAAAAATACATACGCTGCGATATGCTCGTAGTGGCGGCGGGGCTCATACCTGAAACAGAAGTATGGAAGACGCTGTTTACGTCCGGCGGGCGCGTTCCTGAAGCGATAGAGAGCGATGATGAAACTGATACGCAGGAGGCGGGCGTTTTTGTATGCGGAAATACAGTCAGACAGTATGATACGGTAGACGAGGTATCGGTATCGGGCAGACGCGCGGGTCACCGTGCGGCGCTCTATCTGGCCGCGGGCGGCCGCTTCGGCGAGGGCATTGCTGTAGACGCCGCATTGGAATTTACGTTTCCTGCCGCGGGTGTCGCGAAGCATGTTATGACTGAAGAGGATATGGCTTATCTGTCGGGCGAGCGCGGCATGGGCGGCGGTAACTCTGACGGGCAGCAGGACGGGCGCGGGACCGGCGTATGTGATATAATGTATTGCATAAATTGTCCTAAAGGGTGTCGGATGAACGTTTCGTTAATAGACGATGCAGCACAGGCGAGCCCGGAGAATACAGATACAGCACAGGCGAGCCCGGAGAATACAAAAGTTACAGGAAACGCCTGCCCGGCAGGCGAAAGGTACGCCGTACAGGAACTTTCAGCGCCGATGCGCGTAGTTACGACGACGGTAGCAGTAAAAGACGATAAGACAAGGCTGGTTCCCGTCCGTACATCCGATCCCGTTCCAAAAGAGTGCGTATCAGATGTACTGAAGCTTTGCAGAAAAATAAAAGCCGAACTACCCGTAAAAACAGGGCAAGTACTTTATGATCATGAAGGCGTAAAAATCATAGTTTGTGCTGATATTAAAAAGTAAAAATATGGATAAAATAATAAAGTCTACAACAAAATACGCCCTGTACATCGCCCTGCCGATAGCAGCGATATTCATCTCGCTTTTCGTAGGCCGCTACAACGTATCGTTTAATGACGTTGTAAGCACGCTCAGCGGCTTTTTCAGCGGAAAAACACCCGAAGAAGCAGGCGTGTCAACAGAATGCTGGTCTGTAGTAACGCAGCTAAGACTCCCGCGCCTGCTCGCGTCGGCAGTCGTAGGCGCAGCGCTCGCCGCAAGCGGCGGCGCGTATCAGGGGATATTCAGAAACCCTCTAGTAAGCCCCGGCATACTCGGCGTAAGCGCCGGTGCGGGATTCGGCGCGGCGCTGGCTATCGTAACTGTAGGCGCGGGCGCTGCAACATACGGCATGGCGTTCGTCGGCGGCATAGGCGCTGTACTGCTGAGCTACTGGGTAGCAGGCATATACAGGAGCGCCCCAACGGTAATGCTTGTGCTCGGCGGAACTATAGTCCAGTCTGTATTCAACGCGCTCATATCGCTGCTGAAATACACAGCCGACGCTGACAGTGAGCTGCCCGCCATCGTTTACTGGCTCATGGGCAGTCTGAGCTCCGTAGGATGGAAGACTCTTCCTGCAGCCATACCCGCGATAGTCGGCATCATAATAATGCTGTGCTGCGGCTGGCGCATAAACGTGCTGGCGATGGGCGATCGCGAGGCGCGGACTCTCGGCGTTGACGTGCGCAGGACGAAATTCGTAATAATAGCGGGAGCGACGCTTGCGACGGCATCCGCCGTCTGTATGAGCGGCGTAGTCGGCTGGGTCGGACTTGTCATACCTCATATATCACGCATGATAGTCGGCCACGACGCGCGCAGGATGCTGCCGCTTTCTGTGTCAGTCGGCGCGGTGTTTATGGTAGTCATAGACACCGTGAGCCGCTCTGTGACAGCTTCTGAGCTGCCTTTAAGCATACTTACGTCGCTGATCGGAGCGCCGTTCTTTGTGTTCCTTTTGAAGAAGACGAAAGGGGGCGGCTGGGCGTGAGTATTTTCAAAAAGTCTGCCCGAATGGGCGATGAATGCGGCACGAATATTTCTAAGCCACAGGGGCGCGCCCGGCGCGCAGACAACAGCGGAGCGATACAGGATCGTACATCGTTAATAGACGTTGCCTCGCTGACGCTTTCATACAGTGGCGCCGCAGATAAAAAACCTCTTCTCACAGACATATCACTCACAGTCGAACCGGGCCGCCTGTACTGCCTTATGGGCGCGAACGGCTGCGGGAAGACGACGCTCATAAACTGCATACTCGGTATGCACAGGCAGGACAGCGGCGTCGTGTGTGTCGGCGGGGCCGACGCTCGTAAGCTCAGACCGGCCGAGCTTGCGGCGAGGGCGGCATTCGTGCCGCAGACTCATGAAAAAACGTTTCCGTATACTGTCGAGCAGATCGTTATGATGGGACGGAGCGTTTACGCTGACGCGCTGCGCGGGCCGGGCGAGGAGGAGCGCGCGATAGTTGCTGACGTGCTGCAGCGGACTGGTATAGCTCACCTGGCTGACAGACCTTATACGCAGATAAGCGGCGGCGAGCTGCAGCTGGTGATGCTGGCAAGGGCTCTGGCGCAGCAGGCGCCTGTAATTATAATGGATGAGCCGTCGGCGCACCTGGATTTCAGGAACGAGCTCGTTTTTATGGAAACTGTGGCGGCACTGATACGCGATGAGGGAACGGCTGTGCTGATGGCGACGCATTCGCCGAATCATCCGTTTTTCTTTGAGCGCAGCGGCATAGATACTCAGGTGCTCGCGCTTGCGGGCGGGCAGCTGCGTTATACGGGCGCGCCGTCGGAGATACTTACAGAGGAGCGCATAAGAGAGATATACGGCATACAGGCGCGCGTGCTGACGGCGGATGATACTGACGGCGGCGGAGCGATTCGACAGATCGTACCGCTTAAAACGATTTAAGATGTTGACTAAACAAATGATTTGTGCAAGCAATATACTCCGATACGGTGTATAAAGTCGAATCGACTGTTGAAAAATATATTTTGATTAAATGATATTTGACATATAAAGCAATGAAAATAAAATTTAAAAAAATAACTGCAGCGCTTACGGCGCTGTGTATATCCGCCGCTACGGTAGTTTTTATGACTGCGTGCGGCGGAGCTGACGTGTCCGGTGACGGACAAAATACGGGCGGAGAAGAAGGTGTAGCGTTTAATATATCGGCAGATTATTCTGCGCCTGACTTTTCGCCCGCGTCGATACCTGACCCGGTTTCGAAAGAAAACGGGGACAAAATAACAGTTGTTGACAGTTTAGGACGCGAGGTAGAGATACCGGCAGAGCCGGAGCGCATAGCCGTGCTTGACTCTTTTGCGGGCGAGGCGGCAGTAATGACGGGCGCGGGCGAGCGCATGGTGACATGCCCGAACGGCGTCAAGAGCGACAGCCTGCTTTGCCGTATAGCGCCGCATCTCAATGACATAGAGGCTGTCATGTCGGGCGGCTCGTTCAACGCCGAGGCGCTTCTTGCGCTTTCGCCTGACGTAATAATGATAAAAGAAAGCCTTTACAGCGCCGAGGACGAGCGCGCAAAGCTCGAAAAGCTGCAGATACCATATATAATAGTAGGCTATGACAACATGGCCGAGCAGATATACGCGCTGAAGCTGGTCGGCGCTGCCGAGGGCAGCGAGTGCCGCGCAAAGGCTGACCGGATAGCCGATTATTACTGCGACGTGATAAAGCGCGTAAGCGCAGCCGCGGCGAAAATACCCGAAGACAAGGTAATGCGCGTCTACCACTCTATAAACGAGGCGGTAAGGACAGACGGAGAAAACAGCCTCGGTAATGACTGGATATCCTGCGTCGGAGCTACCGACGTTTCAGCAGCGTATACTGACTCTATGCAGGCTGACGGCGTTGATTTCTGCGCGGGCCTTGAGCAGATATTTGACTGGGACCCCGATATAATAATATGCAACGAAGCATCGACTAAGGATTACCTGCTGTCAGATTCAAAGTGGACAGGTCTCCGCGCCATCCGAGAAAAAAACGTCCACAACATTCCTGTAGGCGCGACCCGCTGGGGACAGCGCGGCAGCGTAGAAACATTTTTTGCTATGATCTGGCTCGGAAAAACGATCTATCCTGAATACTACAGCGATTTCGACCTGCAAACCGAAGTCACGCAGTTCTATTCAGAAATGTTTGATATAAACGTAGACAATGACCTGTACGCCATGATGCTAAGCGGCAACGGTATAAGAAACGCCTCACAGAACGGCGGCGCATAAAAAATACCCCATACTGTTCGATAAAACCGTAAATATACGGTGAATCGACAGTATGGGGTTTTATTATTTTTGTCGTATTAAGTTAATTAAAACTTTTATTTAATGCTGACTGAAAATCATATTCAGTCATATCGGTGCGTTTTGCAGCTTCGCTTAAAGTAATCACACCGTCACGGACAAGGTCAGCAAGGGTGCTGAATTTTCCCTCGTCAATCATGTCTTTGAAAGCCTGGGTCATTTCCCTGCGAATTTCGGCCATGAAATCAGCCATGCTGTCAACGCTATTCTCGGTTCGACCTTCTTCAATCATATCTTTGAAAGCTTTAGCCATTTCCTCGCGAACTTCCGCCTTACCTTCTTCGATCATATCTTCTATAGCTTTACACACGTTTACCACCTCCGAATCTGAATCATTATCAAATTTAGTATTTGTTACGGCGCTTATGACGCGAGCTGCATTTATGTTCATCGTCATACGCGGATTATCGTCTATAAAAGCTCGCAGCTTCTTGTTATCCCCGGAATATTTTATGCATCCCATGACCTCTCGCAGGCTTGTCGAAAATTTCAACAGATCTGCTTCAGTCATATCGGCAGGCTCAACGAGATGTATGCGATAATTCTGGATAAGTCCCATCAACTTGGGATCTTCAAGGTCCATAATGTCATAAAGCGACAAAGGACCATCCCATTTTTCAGCGCCGAAATGCATCACAAGCGTTATGACGGGCATTATACGGTCATCCTTGTAAAATCCCGAAAGATATTCACTCCTGCTGTGTTTTTTATTTGTATCAGCTTTATTTTTCCTGTGGCCGGCAGCGATATCAGAGACCTGCCGCCCGTACTGAAGTGCGTCATAAATAATATTCCTTACAGGCATAGCATAATGCACATCGCTTTGGTTTTCAATACCCAAAATGATATAAGCTGTTTTGTCATCCCGCTTGATAACAGCAGACTTAAGGATGTCACGGTATTTTTGAACAGCCTCATGCGTGCCGCCTCCTGATGCGTGCTCCGAGCCAAAAGGCAGAGCGATCTCCGTAGTATCAAGCTCATGCAGATGTTCAGGCATAATGACCTGTTCACCGTCGTAAATAAAGTAGTTAAAAGCATCTGCAAATACAGCATTCTCACGCATATATACCTTAGTAACGCTATCAGTGTATCCCATCGGATCTCCTTTCAATAGAACCCCAACATGTAATTACATAAACTTCCACATCATGATATATCCTGATAATACACTAAATGGAATAAAATAGCAACTGAAATATGCAAAAAATAAAATAAATAGAAATTTATTACATACAAAAATATTTCCAACTCCCCGTGCGTCACCGCACCAGTAGGAGGGAGGAGAAAAATGCACAAAAAATAACCGACCGCCTAATCTTATGGATTAGACGGTCAAAACAACATGTTAAGGACTGACCGCCATTCCATTGAAACGTTAATATGATCGCTGGCAAAATGATCGGATTTTTGTTTTGACAACTGACCCGTCATACTTTAAAATATGGGAAAAGAGCAGTGAAGGAGGAATGTGTTATGAAGGACTCATTTGAGAAAACTGATAAAGTAGCCTTGGAGGGTAAAGCAGTCCTGACGGATGCTGATTTGGAATTGATTGCAGGGGGGAAGAGCAGTGCCATTCCTGATACCGGAGGCTTCGGTTCTAGATATGATGACTTATATCCGGAGAAAATGTGAAGAGAGAGGTGCCTCAGAGGAGGAAATAAGCAGGACTATACGAGCTTATCGGGATTATCTGGATTCTATAAAATAAGCTCTGACATGCCTATGACACAGGGACTCCAAGATTCTCCCTGAACTGTATTTATGGTCAAGCTTCATTTCAAGTATTCTCGAAATGGTAAGGGCAATAAAACAGCTAAGGGAATGGAGCCTGTGAAAACTTTTCTGTAAATTTACCCTCTATGATTGTCCAAAAGAAGGAAAAGATGTTTTAAGGATTGAAAATTGACAAGTTCCGGTATATGATGCATATACCGGACTATACAATTCTAAATTTGCAAAAGTACACTTTTACATAATACTAAAGTGTGCTTTCTATTTTTCCGGCCCTGCCGTAAAATGTACCGGCAGGCATATTACAGGCCTGCGCGGCTTCTTGTAATGTTATCTCTTTTTTTCTCCATGCCTTATGCACAGAATTAAAATTGTCAGGTACAGGAACGGCGGGCCTTCCGAATTTCACACCTCTTGCCTTTGCCGCTGCAATCCCCTCCGCCTGTCTCTGCCTTATACTGCTTCGTTCGTTTTCTGCTACAAATGATAATATCTGCAGCATAATATCACTGATAAAGGTACCCATTAAATCTTTGCCTCTCCTTGTATCAAGCAGTGTCATATCAATAACTGCAATATCTATTTCTTTTTCCCCGGTAAGTATGTGCCACTGTCTGAGAATCTCCTCATAGTTTCTGCCAAGCCTGTCTATACTTTTAATGTATAATACATCTCCTTTTTTCAGTTTCTTTACTAACTTATTTCTTCAAACACTCTGCCATATATCATTGAACTATGCTTCAATTCTACTGCAAACAGGAAATTCCCGCATCTTGCAGTCTGATTAATATGCTGTAAATAATAATAATTGTGGGAAGCAGGCCCGACATTTAAAAAAGGCTTATGCCGGTGTCATCTGGCATATCCATGCAGCTCAAAAGCTGCATTTACTCTTGCAGAAACGGGCATACACTGCTTTTTTTCTATGCAAAACAGAAATTTGATGTTACACTTAGGTTGTACCGACAGACAAATGCGGCTTTTACCGGCTGCTTTATGGCGATTTTTCATCGACAAATTCCTCTATCAATTATCATAAAATAATGTTAGAATTATATAAACGTGAGTCTGCAGCATATCCGGCTGCTCAGACGTTCAGCCATCCTGAATATTTTGCGGGAGGAGACAGGAATGTTCAGATCTATTCAGACAAAGACGATGTTTTTTATGGCATCCCTTGCAATATGTCTTATTGTCATAATCGGCTATATGGCATCATTTGCTATGGATTATGCCATAGACAGGACAAAAGAAAGCGATATGCGGGACAAGGTGCTGATGGCAGCAAGCGCTGTCTCACATAAGCTTGAATCCGGTCACCGGCTGTCTGCAGATATGCTGACCATAATCGGCGCAGAAAAAATGAACTGCAATATGTTTTTTATAAACAGCAGAGGCTCCACCATCGGAACCGGTGACAGCGAAAATCCATATAATTTCAGGTTCACAGGCAAATGCAGCATACAGCAGATTTACAAAAACGACAAATACTACATGGCCGCACTGGCGCCTGTAGACGGCACTTCATGGTATGTCTGTGCAGAGGAAGAAAAAGTCGAATATATGCAGACGATAACTAATATCAAGACCATCTTAATTGCAGTCATAGTTATAATCATACTCATACTGTGGCCTCTTGCCAAAAGGATATCCTTTGCTATACAGCGCCCTATAAAAATGCTGGCAGAAGATGCCGGACGCATTGCAAATGGTGACATAAGCAGAGGAATATCAGTTTCGGAGGATAATGAACTGGCAGATATTGCGGACTCATTTAATATTATGCTGAACAAACTGAAAAATACGATGCAGCAGGTTCTGGACAAATCCGGTGAAGCTGTATCCATGCAGGAGATTATGACATATGTAGACGAAACATACAACAATCTCCCCACAGGCATCATAAGTATCAACAATATCGGTGAGATTACCACATTCAACAAAACAGCCGAGGATCTCACCGATATACGGGCTGAGGAAATCATCGGTATCAATATCGGCAATCCTACACCGCCCCAGATAAAAAAACTCATAACCGAGCTGAGGCGCTGCCTCAGTCGCGGGTCACTTCAGCTTAAAACTATAACGGATATAAGGAATATGGCGGGAGCACGCATACCTGTGGAATACAGCATCAACATACAGTTCGGCCTCAGGAGCGAAGTCATAGGCGCCATCTGCGTATTCCGCAAAATCGAGGATATACGCAGTTTTCAGGAAAGTGCCAACAGAGTCAAGACAATGGAAGCTATCGGCGAGATAGCTGCGAGTATGGCACATGAAATCAAAAATCCTCTGACCAGCATACGCGGCAACACACAGTATCTTGACATGGTGCTGCAGGATAACGGTCTCCATTTTGACGAAGTGGATATAATAATGC
>CAVGAH010000064.1:0-11761 GCA_963627215.1 bacterium
GTATTGACTAATTATTATATTAAATCATATAATTAAAGGATATGAGAACTATCTGATTGTTTGAATCGTATTTGATATTTTACGGAACAGGAGGAATTATATGACACTTGAAAGTCTGACAGACGAAGAAAAGGTTCTTCTTGAAAAGAAATTTGCTCAGTTTAAGAGACTTCCTAAGGAAAGCAACAACGTATGTCCTAATTACTACAATCCTTATCATGACCCGAGAAACTGCCCGGGCTCATGCAGATATTGCCTTTGGGACGGTGTCCTTAGCGAGGAAGGTCTTTAATCTTTAAAGCAGAGAAAGAGGCTGATACGGCGTAGCACGGATAAAAGAGTATCCGAAGCTCATCGTATCAGCCTTGTTTTATTTGTATATCGAAGTTGAATTGTTTATTTGATGGTATGTATCGTTAATTTACAGTTTGGCTATTTACGATTTACGATTTACGATTTAACAACATGGTAAGCATACCGTAATTTTAGGAATTTAAAACATACTTTATTGTAATTTTTATTGATTCAAAAAGACGCCCCAAAAGCGGGCTGCATGCCCGCCCGCCTGTATTGGCGTCCTGTATTTATAGAAAAGTATACAATTTAGAAACTTCATCCGAGATACGCGCGTTTTCAGGAGCTTCAAGTCCTTCAGATTCAGCGATATCGACGATGGCACCGTTTATGGCGGATATCTCAGTCAGGCTTCCCCTGCGAACGTCCTGAAGCATGGAACATATATTGCGACCTGTTTTCTCTGCTACAGAAAGGACGTTGTTCCATATCGAATCTGCATCATAATGTCTGCCGAGCGCAGCGTTGAGTATCGATACGGCCTCGCGGACGAGCACTTCTGAGCGTGAACGCATGGCAGGGTCTTCGCATATGAAGCGGTTCTCTACATTATTAATAGCGCATACGGCATTTATACCTACATTTATGAGGAGCTTGCGAAGCACCGCATCCTGCGCGTCATTTGTTTCTTCTGTATCAAATCCTGCGTCGGTGAGCAGCTGATCTACAGCATCAAGTGCAGCGCGGCCTTTTTCGGTATCGGGTGCAAGCGAGCCGACAACTGTTTTTCCTGAGCCTGCAAGTATTACATGACCGTCGGAATCTATGTTTACCCCTATGGCGGTAGTTCCCATGACTATTCTTTCTGCAGGAACGGCGCTGAGTATCTTATGGTGGTTCCCGTACCCGTTTTGAAGCGTAAGCGCTATGGTATCAGGACCGAAAAGTGATGCATGTCCGTTTACAGCATCTTCTGTAGCGTATGCTTTTACTGCGATAAGCACGATATCTGCAGGCGGTTCATTTTCGGTGCCGGTGACGGCACGTGGCGATGCTGAGATATTGTCACATTCATTGTTTGATATTATATTTATTCCATTACTGTTGATGCGTGAAGCGTGAGCTTCTGACTTTACGACGCAGAGAACTTCGTTTGACGGCTCCTGCGCCAGACGGGCAGCGTAGAGCGAGCCTATGGCTCCGCAGCCCAGAATTGCTATTTTCATGACTTTGCCTCCTCCCGGCATAACTCTGAAATAAAATATCTTTTAAGTATATAGCAATAGTGCAGCGAGTAAAAGCAGAAAACGTATGGTATACTGTATAAACGCACTGATGCCTAGGATGCACGAATGCTTTCGGCAGTGTGGGGCCGCCCGGCGGCCGAGATCAAGATAAGATCATTTATTATTAAAATATTAGTACTTAAGGAGATATTATAAATTGACTGAAAAAGAAGACAGACTGCTTGAGGCGCTGCTGCAGGACAGAGCGCGGCAGTGCAGCGACAGATATATGATAACGACGAGCCATTTCCTCGACCCTCACGGCAGGTCGCTCGCGCAGAATATGCTGCGGACGGGTGAGCTTGGCAGCGCAAGGTGCGGATTTTACGGCGGATATGATGATGCAGAGCGCGCGCTTGCAGTTTTTGTGCCGGAGTATATAGACGCTGAACCGTCGGAGCACTTTCGTGCAGAGCCGGAGGATGACCCGCTTACAGTGCTGCGAGTGACACTGAAAAAAGGCGCGCCCGTGCTGACGCATCGTGATTACCTGGGCTCGCTCATGGGACTCGGCATAAAACGCGAAAGTACAGGAGACATACTTGTCAGAAAAGACGGCGCAGACATAATAGTCCTGAAAGAGATGGCGTCATTTATAATGATGAATATGGACAAGGCGGGCAGAGCGCGGCTGCAGTTTGATGAGGTCCCGGTGTCTGAGCTTATAGTTCCGGAGTTTCACAGGACAGAAGTGACGGAGAGCGTATCGTCACTTAGACTTGATAACGTACTGTCTGCGGCATTTGGACTTTCGCGCGGCAAAGCACTCGATGCTGTGTCGGCAGGAATAGTTTTTGTGAACGGAGTAACTGCATCAAAGCCGGAAAGGCAGGTATCCGAGGGAGACAAGCTCGTCATACGCGGCAAGGGAAAGGCAGTATTTAAGGAAGTTAAAGGGACAAGCAGCAAGGGTCGGACTATAATAGTCATTGAAAAATACAAGTAACAGAGGGTTGAATTGTTGATTATTTATAGATTGTATGTAAATAAATTTCGGCAAATTTTAAAAATACGTGAATTTCTAAATCAAAAATGAGCAGCATTTATCAAAAAACTATTATTTTTCAAGTTATAAAGTAAACCATGCCTTGACTTGTACAAAAACACTGTGCTACAATACAGCATGTATATTTTCAAATACAGATGAAAAAACAAATTGTGTAGAAAATATATTAAAGGAAATATTTAATTTCAGGAGGAAAAATTATGAAATCTGCTAAGAAGATATTAGCGCTTGCTATGTCAGCAATGATGCTCGTATCTATGACTGCCTGTGGTTCAGGCAATGCTACTAATGAAGGCGGCTCTGCCGGTGGTGCAACCGAAACATTTAAGCTCGGAGGCATCGGACCTCTGACAGGCGCAGCTGCTATTTACGGTAACGCTGCAAAGAACGGCGCTCAGATCGCTGTTGACGAAATAAACGCAAAGGGAGGCATTCAGTTCGAGCTGAACTTCCAGGATGATGAGCATGATGCAGAGAAATCTGTTAATGCTTATAATAAGCTGAAGGACTGGGGTATGCAGATCCTCGTAGGTTCTGTAACTACAACACCATGCGTTGCAGTATCTCAGGAAAGTAATGCTGACCGCATCTTTACTCTGACTCCATCAGCATCTTCAAACGATGTTATCGGTGGTCAGGCTGATGCTGACGGCAACGTAACTATCCCACGTAAGGATAACGTATTCCAGATGTGCTTCACAGACCCTAACCAGGGTACAAAGTCTGCTGAGTACATAAGCGAAAAGAATCTTGCAACTAAGATCGCTATCATCTACAACAACTCAGATGCTTACTCAACAGGTATATATACAAAGTTTGCTGCGGAAGCTGCTGATCTTGGTCTCAATATAGTAAGTACTACTACATTTACAGATGATACTGCAAATGACTTCTCAGTACAGCTTAACGAAGCTAAGAATGCAGGAGCTGACCTCATATTCCTGCCTATCTACTATACACCTGCTTCACTGATTATTACGCAGGCTGATAAGATGGGTTATGAAACTAAGTTCTTTGGCGTTGACGGTATGGACGGTATACTGACACTTGAAGGCTTCGATACAAGCCTTGCTGAAGGCGTTATGCTCCTTACTCCATTTACAGCTGATGCTGAGGATAAAATGACGCAGAGCTTTGTTTCAAAGTACAAGGAACTGTATAAAGATACACCTAATCAGTTTGCAGCTGATGGCTATGACTGCGTATATGCTGTTTATGAAGCTATTCAGAAAGGCGAGATTAGTGCTGACATGAGTAATTCAGATATTTGTGATAAGCTTATCTCAGTATTTACATCACCTGATTTCACATTCTCAGGTCTTACAGGTGAAGGCATGACATGGTCAGATACAGGTGAAGTATCTAAGCCGCCAAAGGGCATGGTTATCAAGAATGGTGCTTATGTAGGTATGGACTGATCATGAGATCAGCAATTTAGATATTATTGCGTACTTACATTGGATATTAAGAAAAATAGGAAAGGCTGCCTGTCAGGTGGGCAGCCTTTTTAAGTGTTTTATTCACTTTAGATATTAATTATTAAATCAATATAGGGAGGTGCTCGACATGGTTTTCCTTTCTAATCTGATAAACGGAATAAGTCTGGGAAGCATTTACGCGATCATCGCGTTAGGTTACACCATGGTTTATGGTATCGCTAAGATGCTTAACTTTGCGCATGGCGACGTTATCATGGTTGGCGCCTACATATGCTACTGTACTATGAGTTATCTGCATCTTCCGGCATTTGCCGGAGTTGTGCTTGCCATGGTAGTTTGTACTGTGTTAGGTGTAGTTATTGAACGTCTGGCGTACAAGCCTCTGCGTTCTGCTCCGGCTCTTGCTGTTCTTATCACAGCGATAGGCGTGAGTTATTTCCTGCAGAACTTCGCTCTGCTTATATGGAAATCGGATCCTAAGATGTTCAAATCTGTAGTTCCGTTCCCGTCGCTCAAGCTCTTCGGCGGTGAACTGACTATAAGCTCTGTATCTATCGTTACTGTTATCGTATGCATAGTCATCATGGTAGTTCTTACACTGTTTACAGGCAAGGGCAAGATGGGTAAGGCGATGAGAGCCGTATCTGAGGATAAGGGCGCTGCTCAGCTCATGGGCATAAATGTAAACACTACTATTTCAGTAACATTCGCAATAGGAAGTGGTCTGGCTGCTATCGCAGGCGTACTCCTCTGCTCCGCGTATCCTACGCTTATGCCTACTACAGGCTCAATGCCTGGTATAAAGGCATTTACAGCTGCAGTATTCGGAGGTATCGGATCTATTCCGGGAGCTATGATTGGCGGTATATTACTCGGTATTATCGAAATTTTCAGTAAAGCTTATATTTCTACGCAGCTTTCAGATGCTATCGTATTCGCTGTACTGATTGTTGTATTGCTGATCAAGCCTGCAGGCATACTCGGCAAGCAGATCAGAGAAAAAGTATAAAAAGGTGGATCGTTTATCATGAAGAATAAATTAAGTAAATCCACGCGCAGCAATATAATTACGTATGGAATGGTAATAATAGCTTACCTTGTAGTACAGCTGCTTGTTTCACAGGGTATTATATCTAATTCTCTGCAGGGTCAGCTTGTACCTATCTGCGTGTATATCGTTATGGCGATATCTTTGAACCTTACAGTAGGTATACTTGGCGAGCTGAGCCTCGGACATGCCGGCTTTATGAGCGTAGGCGCGTTTTCCGGGGTAATAGCGGCCATCAGCCTGCAGAATACAGTAACTAATGACGTAGCTCGTCTTATCCTGTCAGTAATAGTGGCAGGCGTATGCGCTGCAATAGCAGGCGTGCTTATCGGTATACCTGTTCTTCGTCTTAAGGGCGACTATCTGGCTATCGTAACTCTTGCTTTTGGTGAAATAATAAAGAATATCCTCAATAACCTTTATGTAGGTGTTGACGGAAGCGGACTTCATATGAGCATGAAGTCGGTAGAAGCGATGAAGATGAGTGCCGGTACTGTAATAGTGAACGGACCTATGGGAGCTGTAGGTATCAGTAAGCTTTCAACGTTCTTTACAGGCTTCGTGCTTATAATCATTACGCTTATAGTAACATTGAATCTCATAAACAGCCGTACTGGACGCGCTGTAATGGCTATACGCGACAACCGCATAGCTGCAGAGTCAGTGGGTATAAATATTACAAAATACAAGCTGATGGCTTTCGTTATATCAGCTATACTGGCCGGCATGGCCGGCGCTATATACGCCATGAATTATTCTACTATCGTTCCTAAGAAGTTCGACTTCAATACGTCGATACTTATTCTGGTATTCGTAGTTCTCGGCGGTATGGGAAACATCCGCGGCTCTATCATATCTGCTGCGGTGCTCACTATCCTTCCTGAAGCGCTCAGAAGCTTCAACGACTATCGTATGCTCACATACGCGATCGTACTCATCATCGTAATGCTGGCTACGAATAATCCGATCATGAAGGATTCTCTGAACAGCCTCAAGGAAAAGTTCCTCGGAGGAAAGCATAAGAAGGCTGCAGAGGGAGGTGCTTTAAATGAGTGATAAAGATAAAATAGTACCTATTCCCAGTGAGGGCGTTATGCCTGAACGTGATATAGGAAAGGTCCCTGTACTTGAAGCGCGCCATCTCGGCATAGACTTTGGCGGACTTACTGCAGTAGATGAATTTAATCTGACTATAGGAAAAACTGAAATTGCAGGTCTTATAGGTCCTAACGGAGCAGGAAAGACTACAGTATTCAACTTACTTACTAAGGTTTACCAGCCTACGCGCGGTACGATACTGCTCAACGGTGAGGACACTTCGCGTATGAATACTGTTCAGGTAAACAAGGCAGGAATAGCGCGTACATTCCAGAATATACGTCTGTTCAATGAACTTACTGTTGAAGATAACGTAAGAGTGGGTCTGCATCACGAGCTTAAGTCGAACGTATTTGCAGACATATTCCGCCTTCCGCAGCACTGGAGCAGTGAGAAAAAGGCTCATGAAAAGGCTATGGAATTACTTTCCATATTTGATATGACTGACCTTGCAGAGCATAAAGCGGGTTCGCTGCCATACGGCGCACAGCGTCGTCTTGAGATAGTGCGTGCGCTTGCTACTAATCCAAGTCTGCTTCTTCTCGATGAGCCTGCAGCAGGCATGAACCCGTCTGAAACTGCGGAGCTTATGGAGAATATAAGAAAGATAAGAGATACTTTCCAGATAGCTGTAATGCTTATCGAACATGATATGAACCTCGTAATGGGTATCTGCGAAACTATTGCAGTACTCAACTACGGAAAGATCATCGCAAAGGGAACTCCTGCAGAGATACAGGCGAACCCTCAGGTAATAGAAGCTTATCTCGGAAAGAAGAAGGAGGAATGATCAGATGAGTCTGCTGCGTGTTGAAGATCTGCATGTGCATTATGGCAGCATCCATGCCATAAAAGGCATTTCATTTGAAGTAAATGAAGGCGAGATCGTTACTCTGATAGGCGCAAACGGCGCCGGCAAGTCTACTACTCTTAATACGGTATCAGGTCTTATGAAGCCGTCAAAGGGTACTATAACTTTTAACGATGAAAATATAACAAGTGTTCCGGCACATAAGATACTCGTAAAGGGAATGGCACTCTGCCCTGAAGGCAGACGTGTGTTCCTAGATATGAGCGTGCGTGAAAACCTTGAAATGGGCGGATATACGCGTCCGGCGGGTGAGATAGAGGATTCTATCGCTGACGTTTACGACCACTTCCCGCGCCTTAAGGAAAGAGCAAAGCAGAGAGCGGGTACTCTTTCAGGCGGTGAGCAGCAGATGCTTGCTATGGGAAGAGCTATGATGTCAAAGCCAAAGCTACTGATGCTGGACGAGCCTTCAATGGGTCTTGCTCCGCTGCTCGTAGAACAGATATTTAAGATAATAGAGGAACTGCATGATGCAGGAACTACTATACTTCTGGTAGAGCAGAACGCTCAGGTTGCGCTTTCTATCGCTGACAGGGCATATGTACTGGAAACAGGAAATATCTCGATGAGCGGAGACGCGAAGGAGCTTCTCGCTGATGACAGAGTACGCCGTGCTTATCTTGGCGGCTGATGCAGTCAGCTTGTATTATTGAAAATCAGATAAAACACAAATATTTAAAAAGAGGACAGCCGCGCTTGATGCGCGGCTGTCCTCTTTTCACTTATATAGATCGAACGTAATCGACTTTACTACTTAGATAAAACCTCAGTGATCTGAGGAACGATCTGCTTCTTTCTTGAAACAACGCCTTTAAGGTAAGTACGTTCTGTTTCTGCAGAAGTGAATGCAGCGTCAACGACTTCCTTAGCGCCTTCACCTGCATAGATGAGCTCACTTGATTCGTCAAGTATATCTGTGAGCAGGAAGAAGAGCATATCTACTTCGTGTTCAGCAAACGATTCGTTGATGTAGTCAACCATTGTCTTTTTAAGGTCTGCAAGCTCTTCTGCATCCATAGAAGTTACCTGACCTACGCCGAATGTCTTGTCGCCTGCTGTGAACTTCTTGAAATCAAGGTAAAGGATTTCTTTAGGAGTCTTGCCTGTAAGCTCGCTGCCTGCCTTGAACATTTCCTTTGCATATGCCTGAATGTCTTCGATGCCTGCGAGCTTTGCGAGAGCTTCAGCTGTGTCGATATCCTTCTGTGTGCAAGTAGGTGAACGGAAAGCGAGAGTATCTGAAAGGATCGCAGAACAGAGAGCGCCTGCAACTTCCTTTGAAGGAGTGAGTCCCTTTTCCTGATAATGCTTGTAAACGATAGTTCCTGTACAGCCTACAGGCACGTTTCTGAAGTAGATAGGGTCAGGAGTCTGAACGTCGCCTATCTTGTGGTGGTCAAGTATTTCCTTGATAGTAGCTTCAGTAAGACCGTCAACAGCCTGTGCAACTTCGTTGTGGTCAACAAGTATAAGCTCTTCGCCTGCAGCATTTTCAAGAAATTCAGGCGCTTCAAGACCAAAACGGTCGAGTACGAACTGAGATTCAGGGTTAACGTCGCCTGCTCTGCGAGCAACGTACTTTTTGCCTGTTACTTCACTTTTATATGCGGCGTAGCCGATAGCGGAACAGATAGAGTCTGTATCCGGATTTTTGTGTCCTATAACATATACCATTTATTTTTCCTCCTGTTTATATGAAACATTTTGTATTGTCTACATTTACTTATATTATCATTTATCAGCTTACTGGTACAGAAAAAATTTACTGTGAGGTGCATAATACGAAAAAAACGCCCCGCAGGAGCTGCATGATGCAGCTCACTCACCGCGAGGCGTCGAAAGTTAATGTCATTATTTTGAAGTATTGCTTCCGGAATTACTGCTGCTGTCTGGCTGAGCTATGGCGTACAGTGTTATATTCTGATAAAGACCTGATGCATCAGGTGATTCACCATTGTAAGGGTCGAGCCCGTCAGCGTCGTTATAAAGCGTGTAGCCGTAATATGTTTCAAAGCACTTGTAATCAGGTGTTACAGTTGCCGGAATAGTGTACACGTTTGATGTGTCACCGCCGTCAGTCTTTTCGACAACTGTGACTGAACGAGTTGAACCGGGGTTTATATATCCGTCTGCAAAGCTTACGTCAGGCTCAGTAGTATCATATGTAACTGTTTCTTCTGAGAACAGGTATTCCTTTCCTGATTCTCCTATATAATACATTTTTACATTACTGAGCAGCATCGTGTCAGCGTCTGTAGTATAGACAGTTTTGACCTCATTTATTGTGTCATTTGACAGCGAACCCAGCGATTTGAGCGTATCTGCGCTGTACATATCGGAAGCATCTGCAGAAGTGGTAAGTATGATGTCTGATCCTTCTTTATGTGCAGATGAAAGCTTCTCAGCGTCGTTTATGCTTACTGTAAATGAATTAGACTTAAAATCCTCCACATATTTTGATGTAAGCGGATAAATTATCATCTTGTCCTGATAATTGACAAGGTATTCGATGTTATCAACTATGCAGTAGCTGAAGTTATCTTCTGATGAAGCATCGGCAGCATCGTTGCCCTCTGCCTGATAAACTGCCTTTCCGTCCTCCTGCTCAGAATAGCAGTATGATGTACGGAACGTGACCTCATCATCAAGGTTTTCATGATAGGTAAATTCCTCGTATATTGACGAGTGATCCTGAAGAATGGCTGCGGTCGTATTAGCCTCATAGAGCGCATCAAGGCTGGAAGAAGTCGATCTGCCGCATCCTGCAAGTGTGAGAATGGTTACAGAAGCAGCCAGAAGCGTTAAAACGCATATTTTTCTGATACTGTTTAAGTTCATTTTCAGTCTCCTTAAGTTTTTTGAGTTTCGATTAGAAACTTTACGAGCGATTCATATTTTAGCATAAATGGTTGAACATCTCAATGAACAGGGTGTGAAGATTGTGTGAAAGGCGATCATTCCCGTTCAAGGACTATCGTTACAGGCCCATCATTTACGAGAGATACCTGCATATCAGCACCGAATATACCTGTTTCAACATGGATTCCGTGACCGCGGAGCGCATCGCATAAATATTCATAAAGTGGTTCCGACATCTCGGGGCGGCCTGCCGCCATAAAGTTAGGGCGATTTCCCTTCCTGCAATCGGCATAAAGCGTGAACTGGGAAACAGCGAGTATTTCACCGCCTACATCAAGTATAGAACGGTTCATATGCTGTCCCTCATCCTCAAATATACGCATATTGGCGATTTTGTGAGCGATCCAGTCAGCCTGTTCCTTTGTGTCATCGGAGGATATACCTATAAGTATCATGAGTCCTTTTCCTATTTTACCGTTGACCTTCCCGTCTATAGTAACGGAAGCTTCTGTTACGCGCTGTATGACTGTCTTCATATACAATAAATTCCTTTCCGGGCTGTTGCCCTCACGGGCAGAAACAGCGTGTCTTAATTTTACTTATCGGAATAAAAAAGAAGACCCGCAAGCCGTTCGGCTTACGGGTCTTACGCTGGTACACCATCACAGGCTCGAACTGTGGACACCCTGATTAAGAGTCAGGTGCTCTACCAACTGAGCTAATGGTGCATATCTATGTCGTTTATTTCAACGACGTGTTTTATAATAGCATAGCCACATGGGTATGTCAACATCTTTTTTAATAGAATTATCATATACATGTTAAAATTTTCACCGGAAGTGAACGGGATATTTATGCGGCACTAAAAACAGCGTGTCGGACATACGGATAAAAAGAAAACCTGCAAGCCTTTAAACTTGCAGGTTCGATGTTGGTACACCATCACAGGTTCGAACTGTGGACACCCTGATTAAGAGTCAGGTGCTCTACCAGCTGAGCTAATGGTGCATATTTGTGTCGTTTGTTGTTATCACAAGCAACGCTGACTATAATAACAGTTTGCAGGGTGAACGTCAATACTTTTTTGAAAATTTTTAAAAAATTTTCTGTGAATATAAAAAGACTTGTTGAGCAGAATAATTCGTGTGGTAAGGACAGCAAAAAACATCCGGTATGAATACCGTATTTATGCCGCGATAGCCACGACATTGTAAATGAAAATATGTAAGAAGATGCGCCCGGCGCATCGGGGAGGTACTATGTCAGACAGAAATGAAAGATATAACGACAGAATGCAGGATAGAAGGATGCAGGACGAAAGAGAACAGAACAGAGCAGAGAACAGATTCCAGAATTCTCAGCAGAACAGAAGTCAGAGCCAGAGCCAGCAGAACAGATATGACAGCAATGAGAACAGCAACAGAATGGAAAGAAACCAGAAGAACGAAAAGAACGAGAGAAGTGAAAGAGAAAACAGCATCCGCTCAAAGCAGCAGAACAGCCGCCTTGATGACAGATCAAAGGATCAGCGCTTTTAACTGATACATTGAGCACAGCAAGGCGTTCCAGGAAGGACAGGGTCAGGGAGGATCGGCAGGCTCATGTATATATACCTGATATATGATAAATAGATCAAAAGCAGGCTGATCTATGGACCGGACCGGTGTTTTTGCAAACTTAAATGAAGAAAAAGGACCATCGAGGAAGAAAAATAAAACTTCCGCGACGGTCTTTTTTCATTTTAAACATGAATTTCAGGTGTCAAACAGTGTTTTCATTGCTATGTTTTTTTAGTTGGTATATAACCTGACTTTTGCAGTTAAAAAGACGATAAAACCTCGCCAAGTCCTGTATTTATAG
>CAVGAH010000065.1:0-11384 GCA_963627215.1 bacterium
TTATAATAGGAACTGCTGCTGTTACAGGTAATCTTCCCATTTTATTTTTCCTTTAATTGTACGTGTTCCTGTGTGCCTGCCAGGCAGGCCATATGCAGAATGAATTCGTACTTCAAGTGAAACATCTTGTGCTTCATTTATAATAACACAGTTTTGAAAAAATTATCAAATTCTTTGTAGATTGAATTTTCAGGCTTTTTAGGGCATTCTCTAATATTTTTAAAATTTTTTAGCACTCTCTTGTTTAGAGTGCTAATCATGAGGTATATATAAGGTGTAAGCAAGGATGAGGCTTACGAGGGAGCTTAAACTGAAAAACTGCAATGCAGCTAAAGCTGCGCAGTTTCTGTATTAGGCTTGCGCGCCGTATCAAAGATACGGGCAAGGCTTAAAAAAAGAGTCGAACGAAACAAGATATTCGAACAGAGCTTAAAACAAAATGTTAATTAATGCAGGGTTCGCAAGGATCTGAAAGTAAATATGACTTCCAGCCATTGCAGGGCCGAGGCCATTAAAGTGGATCTGTATCGGGTCGAAAGACCGGCGGATTTAAAAGGAGGTTTTTTATATGTTATCTATTTTACCTAGAACTAATAATTTCGGAATGAGTTTATTTGACGACATGAACAGTATGTTTGATACTCCATTCTTCAGAACTGTTCAGACAGCACCGGCTATGAAGACTGATATCCGTGAAAAGGACGGTCTGTATCTGATGACTATGGATCTGCCGGGATTTGATAAAGAGAATATAAAGATCGAGCTGAAGGATGGTTATCTGACAGTTTCGGCAGAGCATAATGAAGAAAAAGAGGAAGCTGAGGAAAAAAATGGCGGCTATATCGTTCGTGAAAGGAACTACGGCAGCTGCAGCAGAAGCTTCTATGTAGGCGATCATGTTACTGAAAATGATGTAAAGGCTGCTTACAAGGATGGTGCTCTTCACCTGTCATTCCCTAAGGAAGCTCCTAAAGAAGTTCCTGAAACTAAATATATTGCAATCGAATAATTCATTTAATTCATTTAATTCATTTTTTCGGGGGGTCGGCGTTTTGCCGGCCCCGTTTTTTTATGTCCGCTTTAAAATAATATTTATGGTATAATTACGGCTGTGCTGCTGAGTATCAGATATAAGGCGCCTGTTTTAATTTTAAATATTGTATGACTTTGGAGGTCTGTTTTTATGAAGCTTTATCTTGCTCCTATGGAGGGGCTTACAGGGTATGTGTTTCGGAATGCGTACCATAAATATTATGAGGCGATGGATAAGTATTTTACGCCGTTTGTATCGCACCTTGGGCTCAGTCACAGGGAGCTTGAAGACGTGCTCCCGGAGCATAATACAGGGATGTACACTGTGCCGCAGATACTTACGAACAGAGCGTCTGATTTTCTGAGTATCGCTGATAAGCTGGGGGATATGGGATACAAGGAAGTTAATCTTAATCTCGGGTGCCCGTCAGGAACTGTTATAAAGAAAAAGCGAGGGGCGGGGATGCTTTCCGATCCGCCTATGCTTGAGGCGTTTTTGACTGAGATATATGAAAAGTGTCCGCTTAAAGTTTCGATAAAGACTCGTCTGGGGATGGATGCTCCCGAAGAATGGCCTCTTATACGCGAGATATACAGCAAATTTCCTGTACATGAGCTTATTATCCATCCGCGTGTACAGAAGGATCTTTATAAAAAGCCTGTAAGACCGCGCTTGTTTGCTGACGCTCCGGGCGCGTCACCGTGGCAGGCCGATAGTTACGGGAGCATTCCTGTATGCTACAACGGTGATATATTTACGGGTGAAGGATTTGAGAGATTTTTGGGAGCATTTCCCGATGCGTGCTCCGTTATGCTGGGGCGCGGAATACTTAAAAATCCCGAGTTGGGCGGCGTAGCGCGTAAGATCTGTGATGAGCATGAGGATAAAAAAGCCAAAGGCGCGGCTTCTGCCAATGACAGCGTTGTTTTCGGAACTGTCGCCGCCGCTGACATATCCGGCTTCGATGTTTCGGCTGTTCCAGACCATATCGCTGTTGAAGGTGAATATCTTCCAATCGTTGACCGCGAGCGCTTCAGAAAATTTCACGCCACACTGCTTGACGGATATCGTGAAGTCATTGATGGTGACAGAAATGTACTTTTTAAGATGAAGGAGCTTTGGTTTTATGTCGGGCAGAGCTTTCCCGACGCTAAGAAAGATCTCAAGACTATCAAGAAAGCTCAGAATCTTACGGAATATAAGGGGGCTGTGGCTTCTATTTTAAGAGGTTAAATCGTTCTTAAAAGTAGCAATTTAGCATGAACTTTATAAGAATATAAATGTATAATCATTTAAAAACCGCATGAGGGTGAGCTGCAGAACTCATTCTCATGCGGTTTTAAGCTATTCCGCTTTATCATTCAGTTTTTCGAGAAACGGGAGCATGTCTGTTGCGTCTTTCAGTATGTAGTCAGGCGCGACTTCTTCTGTCACTTTTTCAGGCGGTAGCGCCATGCTCCAGCCCACGAGGACCGATCTTACGCCTGCGTTTCCGGCGCAGCCGAGATCCATTACAGTATCGCCGACCATTACTGCTTCCTCGGGATTTTTGCCGAGCTTTTCAAGGGTTATGTTTATCGGCTGCGGGTCAGGCTTGTGCTTTGTGCAGTCGTTTGCTGTGATCACTACGTCGAAATATTTGTCAAGTCCGAACTTTTCTACGCCCTGCATCGTCGTGTGCTTCAGACGCGAGGTGACGAGCGCGAGCGTGTAGCCTGCATTTTTCAAAGATTCCAGCATTTCAGGTACACCCGGGAACAGCTTTATGTCGTTCACGAAGTTGTCTGTCTGGTAGCTTCTGTAGATGTCGATATATTCTTTTACTGTATCACCTTCCGCTCCGAAAAATATTTTCATCGAAAGCTCGAGCGGTTCGCCGAAGTGCTCGAGCATAAGCTCTTTGTCTGCGTCATGTCCACGGAGCACGTTAAAAGTATGATTCCATGAGTTTAATATTATGTCGTTCGTGTCCATTATCGTGCCGTCAAAGTCGAACATGATCGTATTTACTTTTTTCATACAATTCCTCTCATTAATATTATCAGTATTATCTATTTCATTACAGCATTTATCGTATTTGAAGCGAAGCGCAGAGCACCGCAGCGCGCGACGATCTGCATTGGTCCGCTAAAATTCAAGTGATCTTGGTGTGCGCGGGAACGGGATGACATCGCGGATGTTTGACATACCTGTCATGTACATCACTATGCGCTCAAATCCCAGCCCGAAGCCTGCGTGCTTTGCGCCGCCGTATTTTCTGAGGTCAAGATACCATTCATAACCTGTCTCCTCCATACCGAGCTCTTCCATGCGAGCGCGGAGGACGTCAAGACGCTCTTCTCTCTGGCTTCCGCCTACTATCTCTCCTATGCCCGGTGCGAGCAGATCTGCCGCGGCCACCGTTTTTCCGTCATCATTCATACGCATGTAGAACGCCTTGATAGCCTTTGGATAATCAGTTACGAATACAGGCTTTTTGAATACTTCATCTGTTAAATAGCGTTCGTGCTCCGTCTGAAGGTCTATCCCCCATTCTACAGGATACTCGAACTTTTTATCTGATTTTTTCAGCAGCTCTATAGCTTCTGTGTACGTTATCCTGCCGAAGTCGGCAGCAACGATACTCCGCATTCTTTCGAGAACGCCTTTTGATACGAAGGAATCGAAAAATTCCATTTCTTCGGGAGCGTTTTCCAGCACATATGAAATAATATACTTTACCATGTCCTCGGCAAGCTGCATATCATCGTTGAGGTCTGCAAATGCTATCTCCGGCTCTATCATCCAGAATTCTGATGCGTGGCGCGCAGTATTTGAATTTTCCGCACGGAATGTCGGTCCGAATGTATAGACATTTCTGAATGCGAGAGCGTACACCTCAGCTTCAAGCTGACCGCTTACTGTCAGCGATGCAGGTTTTCCGAAAAAGTCCTTGCTGTAGTCAACTTTTTCTGCATTGTCACCCACAGTTGGGATATCCGCAAGGTCAAGAGATGTCACATGAAACATCTCTCCCGCACCCTCTGCGTCACTGCCTGTCAGTATCGGCGTATGAACGTAGACAAAGCCTCTTTCCCGGAAAAATTTGTGAATAGCATATGCTGCAAGTGAGCGTACTCTGAACACAGCAGAAAATGTATTGCTGCGCGGTCTGAGATGCGCTATCTCACGCAGAAATTCCATGCTGTGGCGCTTTTTCTGAAGCGGGTAATCAGCGTCGGACGCTGCTTCGAGAACGACCTCGCGAGCCTTTATCTCAAACGGCTGCTTTCCGTCAGGCGTAAGCTCGAGCTCGCCTTTTACTGTAATAGCCGACGACAGCGTGAGCTTTGCGACTTCTGCAAAATTTTCAAGGAATGCTTCCTCGTAAACTACCTGCACCGACTCGAAAAACGTTCCGTCATTCAATTCTATAAAACCAAAGGCCTTAGAAGCTCTGTTTGTACGCACCCAGCCTGATAATTCAACATCGCGGTATTTTTCCGCAAACTCGGGCGATTCGTAATTTTTGTAAAGAGTCCTTACATCAGTATTCATTATCTTTCACCCTCCTTCTGCTTTACGAGGTAGCCTTTTTCCGCGAGCGCGTTCTCTATAAGGTCAAGCGTCTCGCTGCTGTCGGCTTCCACTGTATGATAATGGTAATTTGAAGTTACCTTCATGAGCGGGCTCGACTTTCCGGCCTTTATATCACTCATAAATTCTGCAACATTTCGTCTTGATCTTATGTTGAGCGGCGCTTCCATGCGGCCGTAGACGCGATGATTGATAATTACATCCTTTACCTTGCCTCCGAGATCGACTATAGTCGTCAGCTCGTCCTCCATCTGAGCTTCCGTATGGCTTACCTTGAAAATACGGCTGATAGCCGAAGCTTCATTAAGTATATAGCCGCGGTTAGTCGATATTATCTCATGCCCTGCCGCCCTTATGAGCGCGATATCCTGCACGACGACCTGACGGCTCACCCCGTAAGCTGCCGCTAACTTCGATGCAGAAACAGGCTTGCTGCTCTCTTTTATATCCTTCAGTATCTGCGTTCTGCGTTCTGTTCCATTCATATTTCAATGCCTTCCCCTGTGTATTTTGTGACATTTCCAAAGAAACGACATCCCATCCGTTTCTTTCATTATCGAATATTCTAACATAAAAAAATACTAATAGCCACGTAAACCGGGCGTCACCGCCCACATAACACTGTAAAACAGCAAAGCGCCGGATGCCGCGTGCGCTTTTTGCCGCGGCGCCCGGCGCCTGTGGTTTTGTGCTTGTGTATTTAATTATTTATTTTTCATTAAAGATCAAGTTTAAGGTCGTTTTCCTTTATCCATCCGGCTCTTCTTAACGGAGCAGCCAAAAGTAATGTGAGAACAGCCGGGAGCACGAAGCATATCAGGAGCATGCTCGCCCAGTCCATCGGCGTAACAGCAGCCTTAGTGCCTGCAGCTACGTCATTGAGCCAGCCTGTATAAACGCCTATCTGGCCTACAAGACCGCACGTTCCCATGCCTGAAGCTACTGCTGCTCCATTCATCTGCATATGAAACAGGCATGTAGCGATCGGACCTGTAATTGCCGATGCAAGTGTAGGAGGTATCCATATGCGAGGATTTTTTATAATATTTCCTATTTGGAGCATCGACGTTCCTATGCCCTGCGCAACAAGTCCGCCTACGCCGTTTTCTCTGAAGCCCATGACAGCGAAGCCTATCATCTGAGCGCAGCAGCCTGCCACAGCCGCTCCGCCTGCAAGGCCTGTAAGTCCGAGAGCCGCGCATATGGCAGCGCTGCTTATAGGGAGCGTGAGCGCTACGCCTACGAGGACCGAAACTATGATACCCATAAATAACGGCTGCAGCTCTGTAGCCCACATTATCGCTCCTCCGACAGAGCTTGCGGCTGCGCCTATCGACGGCGCCCACCATGCGCTCAGGAGCACGCCTGTGCATATAGCCACGAACGGTGTTACTATTATGTCCAGCTTTGTTTCTTTAGATACTACCTTGCCGAGCTCTGCAGCAAATATAGTCACAACAAAGACCGCCAGCGGTCCGCCTGCTCCGCCCATCTCGTTTGCTGCCTGTCCTACTGCCGCCAGTGAGAAAAGTACGAGCGGCGGCGACTGAAGCGCATAGCCGATGGATATCGCCATGGCCGCACCTGTGGCAGCCTTTGCATAGCCGCCTACAGTGACGAGCATCTCTATACCTGCCTGCTCGCCTATCGTACCTATGATGGTTCCTATCAGCAGCGATGCAAAAAGTCCCTGTGCCATCGCGCCGAGCGCGTCTATACCATAGCGTTTTGCCGAAAAAATTATGTTTTTCCTCTTCAGAAATTCTTTCATAAACAGTTCTCCTTGACATATATGTCTTTCTATGTGTCTTGTCACTAAAGTTGACACTTGATAGACTAATATATTTTTTTAGCAGCGTCAAGTATTTTTTTATTTTGCGACATAAAAAAGGAACCGGCTGCGATCCCGATTCCTTTTTGTTTTAGAATTTATCAATTTTGCATATTACACGTTTTCACGCGTCATACAGCTGCATGTCATACGCTCTCATGCGGGACTGTATGATAATTCCCGATCTCATCCCTGCCACTCCGGGGAGAGGCTTGTTTCTTATTGATTAAATATTGCCCTTTGTTTTAGTTCCTGAGCCGGGGAAGTTTTATAGCTTGTTTTATTTTTATGTATTAGCAGCTTGCTATAGGGCTTGTCTTATCCGAAAATGTTACTACACATTTTGAGCCTTTATAGCCTTCGCCAGATACTCTTATACGGTATGAGCCGTGTTCACTCAACTTATAATTTCTTTCAAACGATGCTATTCCATAGCTATCCATTGTTGCCTTTACATCTCTCCAGGTTTTAACTACTGTATATCCAGAGCTTGAATATTTTTCTAAAACAACTCTCAATATAAAATAATCAACATCATCATTAACAGCAGAAATATTAACCGCTGACGCTGACATATATGGATCTGATGTATTAAATCCAAAAGCAATGGCTATCGACATTGGAATTGCATATCGAGGTGATGCTATTTCTGCATCTACTCTTTCATCTATTTTGCATTCAGCTGCAACACTGAATATAGATGTGAATACCATAATAAATGAAATAATCATCACCAACACTCTAAAATATTTCAAAAAAACACCTCCTTGTTTACCTCTCAATATATAAACAACAAAGAATATGCTTTTTGTGACATTTATTTAAATAATTTTATAATATGTTTTTATCTCATCAGCTATATCAATTAAATCTGTAGCATTTATTGATTTATCAAAAGATATTAATTGTACTTCAAATTTGTCATAGCCCCAAGACAACTCATTCTTTCCCTCACTCTCGCGGAATACTGCTGACTGACCATTTACAAACATTTCTATATTATCACTGCTATTAGAGTCATTATAAACTCCCATATTTAGATTAGGATAATACATGATAGCAATTTTGCCTGAATCACTATTTTTAAATAATATTTTATTAGTGTTTCCTATTTCAATATTGTCAATAGCATACCCATCCGGCAAAACGCTCGGATAAAGTATAAAGCCATCCCGATCAATAATCTCATTAGCCTTAGCTTTAAGCTCTTCATCCTCTATGACCGGCATGTTGTTGTAGACGGTATCGACAAACTCTACACCTACATCCTCGTCCGTGGGAGAAAACACGGTATCATACAGCTTAAGTCTGAACGCTTCGGTCTGCGGCGCTTTCCAAAGTATCCCCCCTGATATTATGGCAAAAGCGGCTATTACTGCTGCCGCGGAACGCATATGCTTTCTTCGCCGTGCACGTTTCCGTTCTTTTTCTTCAGCAGCGGCCCTCGCTTCACATGATGCGAGATATTTCTCGTTGATCTTCTTAAGACGCTCTTCAAGTTCAGGCGGCATCTGAACGGCTGACATTTCTTCCATTATGCTGTCGTAATCAAACTCAGTATCATCGTTACTTTCAGATGCACCTTCGTACTCTCTTACAGTTTTGTTAATGTCGTTCTGCAGCTGCCTGAAAAGCTCACCATCTATTTCATCAGGCAGGCTTTCCAGCAGTTTCTTTTTCAGATCGCCACCATTGTTATCCATTGTGTGCCTCCTGTGTTTTACCGTGCATTGCCTGCGCGCATCCGAAGCCGGCCTGACAGCTTCAGCCTTTTATGCCGCTCACACGTTAAGCAGCTCTTCTATCATGTCGTAGTGCTCTTCTATCGCGCGCATCATCTTGTCATTGTCTTTTTCCGTAAGACCGGAAAAAATATCCTCATGGAACTGTCTCAGCCTGCTCTGCCCGTTTTCGTCAGAATTTCTGATCGCACGGTCTATCAGCTCACTGTAGACTTCCGTAACTGCTTCCATTATGATGATCCAAAGGTCGTTTTCTGTCGCCTGTATCAGCAGATCGTGAAATGCCTTGTCTGCGTCTGCCAGGCGTTTACCTTTCAGATGTTTCATTTTATGGAGCAGATACTCCATCTCCTGCTTCTGTGCAGGAGGTATAGACTTCCTCATAAGCAGTGAGCATACCGATCTTTCCATCTCGCGACGGAACACACATACGTCTTCTTCTGAAATGCTTCCGAGAGCCAGCATCATCTTTATAGTCTGCTTTATCGACTGACCTGCTTTTCGTGAAACATAGTTTCCCGACCCGCGCACGCTTTCTATGAGTCCCATACCCTGCAGGATACTCAGCGCCTCTCTTGTAGAATTCCTGCCTATGCCTACTTCCTCCGATATAGTGCGTTCAGCCGGCAGACGGCTGCCTTCTCTGAGCGTCCCGTCCTTCATCAGCCCGTAAATGTAGTTTATGGCTTTCTCATATTCAAGCGACATATTTCCGCGCATACTCACCTCGATCTCGATCAATATCAGTCTTTTAGAGTGTCTGTATATTAATATGCACAGCCGCACCCTATTATCAGTATTCTATCAGACTTTTACTGATTACGCACGCATTTCCGTTATGCGTGCTCCCGTTTTTTGACACACAATTTATTTTTCTATTTTTTAACAATACAAATAACTTTTTAACCCGGCGGCCAGGCCGCCCCACGGCATAATGTTACTTTTGGCTTACATTATTTATTCCGAGCAGATTTATATATGCTGAGACCATTGCTACTGCGCCCTGCACTCCAAGCTCCGTAACGTCGATGCACAGGTCGTAGTTGTCTGCCATGCCCCATACTTCACCTGTGTAATATTTGTGATATGACCTTCTGCTCTGATCCATGTTCTGCACCAGGTTGTGCGATCTGCGCGCCGGTACGTGGTATTCGGCTGCGGCGTTTTCCTCGCGTTTTTTCAGTTCTCCGTTCAGAAATACTGAAACAAGATCTTTGTGGTCACGGAATACGTAGTTTCCGCATCTGCCGAGCAGTACGAAATCATCACTGCCTACTATGTCTGAAAGGGCTTTTTCCGGTATTTTGAATGAGCCCTGCGGGTCTTCTCCCCTTGATATCGTGTACAGCAGTGTGTCTACAGGCACTTCGCTGTAAAAATCAGGGTACTTTTCGTAAAGTCCCTTTTCTTTTGCTATCTCCATGATGGTCGCCTTGTCGTAATACGGGATGCCGTACTTTTCGGCGAGGGCCTTGCCTATCTGGTCGCCCTCGCAGCCGCATTGTCTTGCAACTGTAATTATCATGATCTCTGCCTCCTTTTCTCGATATGTATACTTGCGCGTCAGGTTTATACACCGTTTCGGTGTAAAAACGCATCATTTGGTTATTTCATACACCGTTCGGTGTATTAATGTTCTATCAAATTATCTATACGCCGTTTCGGTGTATTGCATATTTTTACATAAATCCGGCAAACACTGACGAAAGTATTACTGTCAGTATGCCTGCCACTGCTATGGCAAGACTGCTCATCGCGCCTTCTACTTCGCCGAGCTCTATGGCTTTAGCTGTACCTATGGCGTGAGATGCGGAGCCGAACGCGAGTCCCTTAGACATAGGCTCTGTTATCCTTAATATTTTGCATATTGCTTCGCCCATTATATTTCCGAGCACTCCTGTAAGTACTATGACTGCGACTGTTATAGTCACATAGCCGCCGAGCTCTTCTGATACGCCCATTCCGATAGCTGTAGTTATCGATTTCGGAAGCATCGTGACATATTCTGCGTGGTCGAGTCCCATGAGCTTTGAAAGTACGAATACTGTGAGCAGGCTTGTAAGTACGCCTGATGTGATGCCGAGCAGTACTGCCTTGTAGTTTGCCTTGAGCAGCGTCCACTGTTCGTAAAGCGGTATTGCGAGGCATACTGTGGCAGGTGTCAGGAACCAGCTCAGGTATTTTGCGCCTGCATTGTATGTATCGTAATCTACTCCGGCGCATATTAGGACGATTATCGTAAACGCTATCGATATAAGCAGGGGGTTGAATATTCCCAGCTTGAATTTCTTTTTTAATACTGTTCCGGCAAAATACGCTATAAGGCTCAGCGTAACTCCGGCAAATAATGAATCCTGAAAAAATCCGCTCATTTTATTTTCTCGCCTCCGTCTGTCTGCTCGCTTTTTTTCTGGCTCTTCTTATGACTATCTGTGATGACCAGCCTGTTGCGGCCATTACTGTTACTATGGTCACGACTGTTATGACTGCTGCGGGTACGAGTATTGGTGAGAGCACGCCCCATGAGGCCATGAGACCTACTCCGGCAGGGATGAACATTACCGGCATTATCTCTATGAGGAATTTTCCGACATCGCGTACTGCGTCTATGCGTATCCAGCCTGTCATGAGGCCGATGAAGAGCAGGATCATGCCGTAGATGCTTGCCGGAACGGGTAATGGGATCAGGTAATGCAGCAGCTCGCCTATGAATGAAAGGGCTGCGATGAGTAGAAACTGGCGTAAGTACTTCAAAATAATTCTCCTTCACAAATAAATATATATTTTATAAATACGGGACGCCTCTGCTGCGGACGAATATATGGCGTCTTTTTGTTCTTAATAACATTGGTAGTACCAATTCATAATGTTTTTTATTATAGCACCTGTTTACGCTGTGTCAAGAAGAAACGGGGATAAAAAACGGACCCGTTTCTGAACTGCCGTAGGGGGAGTCAGGTAAACGGACCCGTTAATGATTAAAGGTTTATATATTTAAAGCGTAGCAGAGCACTGACAAGCTCGCTTGATCAGTGCGTTGCGTATTTTACGCAGCTTTAGCTGCAGTGTAAAATACGACAGCGTAGTCCACGTAGTGGACGTAGGAAGGCAGCATTGCTGCCTGTTGCGTAGCTTGCAACGGCGCCAGCGGAGCTTCTGCTCCGCCCGGGTTTCGGTGGGAGATTATTACCCGCCACCGAAA
>CAVGAH010000066.1:0-11058 GCA_963627215.1 bacterium
CTGCTATGCCTTCCTCGACCATTCTCGGAGCTACGCCGTGAACTGCTTCAAACATGGCGTATCTGTTTCCGATATTTGCACTTCCTGCAGTTCCCATACCGCCCTGTATCTGAGCAGCCTCGTCTGTAATTATATCACCATAAAGATTTGGAAGCACGAAGACCTGGAAATCACTTCTGATGTTCTCGTTTACGAGATTTGCTGTCATGATGTCGATATACCAGTCTTCTATCTTTATGTCAGGGTATTCCTCGCCTACCCTGTGAACAGTTTCAAGAAAACGACCGTCTGTCTTTTTGAGGATATTTGCCTTTGTAACGCACTCTACGCGGTCCTTGCCGTTTGCCTTTGCGTAATCGAAAGCCATGCGCGCCAGACGCTCAGTTCCCTGAGTAGTGATTATCCTGAAATCTACCGACATGTCTTCGCTCGGCTCTACGCCGCGGCTTCCTACTATATATTCGCCCTCTGTATTTTCACGGAAGAATGTCCAGTCTATTCCAAGCTCAGGAATGGATATCGGTCTTACGTTTGCAAAAAGATCGAGCTCGCGTCTGAGCGCTACGTTTGCACTCTCGAGATTTACCTTGCTGTTGAGCTTGTCAGGTGTGGCTGTAGGACCCTTCATGAATACGTCGCACTGCTTTATGCTTTCAAGTACATCATCAGGCAGCGTGTTGTTCTTTTCTATACGGTTCTCGAGCGTCAGGCCTTCAATAGCTTTCATTTCTACCTTGCCTGACTTTATCTCGTCTGCAAGCAGATGCTCGAGGACTCTTTCAGTTTCCTTCATTATTACAGGACCGATGCCGTCGCCGTCTATAAATCCGATGACTATTTTTTCTTTAGCCGAAAAATCAGTTGCGGGAGGCTCGTTCTTCATGCGCTCTACTCTTTCAAGCTGTTCCTTTACGAGCTTTTCAAAATCAAGTAAATAAGCCATTGTATTATTCCTCTCCTTTGATCATGTTGATTTTTCCGCCTGCAAGTATCATCTTCTTTTCGAGGTCTGACAGGCTCGGTACCATTTTATATTCTTTTCCTGACGTCAGATTCTTTACTGTTATAACGTCGTTTTCTATCTGAGCAGGTGCGTTTTCTATGACTAACTCGTCATTAAGAGCTATTTTATCATAATCTGCAGAATCTGCAAATACCAGAGGTATGATTCCGCTGTTTATGAGGTTTGAGCGGTGGATACGAGCGAATGACTTTGCCATTACGAATCTTACACCGAGATAAAGCGGAACGAGAGCTGCGTGCTCGCGGCTCGAGCCCTGACCGTAATTCTCACCGCCTACGATAGTGCCGTTTCCTGCTTCCTTGCATCTTGCAGGGAATTCCTTGTCTATCTTTTCGAAGCAGTAGTTAGACAGGTGAGGAACGTTCGATCTGTAAGGCAGTATACGCGAGTCAGACGGCATGATGTCGTCTGTTGTAATATTGTCTCCGGCGTGGAGAACTACCTTTGTCTTTAGATCACCCTCAAGCTTGACGTTGAGCGGGAACGGTCTGATGTTCGGTCCCTGCACTACAGGAGTATTTTCCTTGTCGCAGCCCTGAGGGTAAACGATAAAGCTATCGTTAAATGCGAAATCAACAGGAGCTATCTCGTCAAGCTCTGTTCCCATACCTGTAGTCAGAACGCCTTCGATAGCTGAGATAGCAGCAGTTTCAGGGCTTACGAGATATATCTCCGCATCGTTCGTGCCGCTTCTGCCTTTAAAGTTTCTGTTGAACGTTCTGAGCGAAACACCGCCTGACTTAGGTGACTGGCCCATGCCGATGCAAGGTCCGCATGCGTTTTCGATTATGCGCGCACCTGCGTTTATCATGTCTGCGAGTGCGCCGTTAGTAGCGAGCTTGCTCAGTATCTTGCTTGAACCCGGAGAGATAACGAGGCTGACGTTTTCGTTTACCTTCTTGCCCCTGAGTATCTGCGCTACCTTCATGAGATCCGCATAAGATGAGTTAGTGCAGCTTCCGATAGCTACCTGGTCTATTTTTATTTTGCCGATATTTGCTACAGAATCAACGTTGTCCGGGCTGTGCGGCTTTGCAGCGAGCGGTTCGAGCTCCGATAAGCTTACTTCGAGAACTTCATCGTATACGGCGTCAGTGTCAGCAGCCATAGGAACGAAATCTTTACCTCTTCCCTCAGATTCCATAAACGCCTTAGTGTTTTCATCGCTCGGGAAGACAGAAGTCGTAGCGCCGAGCTCAGCGCCCATGTTTGTGATAGTCGCTCTGTCAGGAACGGAAAGCGTCTTTACGCCATCGCCTGTGTATTCAACGATCTTGCCTACGCCACCCTTTACAGTAAGCTTCCGGAGCACGTAGAGGATTATATCCTTCGCAGAAACCCAGGGTCTGAGCTTGCCCGTGAGCTTTACATTTATTACCTTAGGAGCAGTCAGGCTGTAAGTTCCCTTAGCCATAGCCATCGCAACGTCGAGACCACCCGCGCCGATAGCGATCATGCCTATACCGCCGCCTGTAGGCGTATGGCTGTCAGATCCGAGAAGCGTCTTGCCCGGTATGCCGAAATTCTCTATATGGAGCTGATGGCAGATACCGTTGCCCGGCTTTGAGAAAAGTACGCCGTGACGCTTCGCCACGCTCTTTATGAATTCGTGGTCATCAGCGTTTTCAAAGCCTGTCTGCAGCGTGTTGTGATCTATGTAAGCGACTGAAAGCTCTGTCTGTATCTTGTCAACATCCATAGCCTCTAGCTGAAGATACACCATAGTACCTGTGGAATCCTGTGTCAAGGTCTGGTCGATCTTTATCTTTATTTCCTGTCCCGGAACGAGTTCACCTTCAACGAGATGCTGCTCAAGAATCTTGTATGCTAATGTCTTACCCATCTTAAAAATTGCCTCCTGTAGATTGAATTTTTACATTTTGTATCATTGTATACAATTATACATCAGGCAATACCTAAAGTAAACATCTAAATAGCTTTTTTAGCAGGCAAAATCGTGTAAATAATTGTTTTTTTAACAATACAAAAAGACAGCCCTCGCGGGGCTGCCTGACCGGTCATAACAAACTACTGTTTTAATACATTAATGCACGAATGCTCCCATAACTGCAGCCGTCACCGGCTGGCGTAAACGATGCCTGTATTATTGACCAGCTTTTCATCCTTGTCATATTCAAACTTCAGAGAGAAAAAGTCGTCGTGCTCTATGAGATGCTTCAGGAATATCCTGTCGCCCTCCCAGAGCTGAAGCTGCATAAGCTCGCTTTTAGGTATCCACATCAGCTCGCCTTCGTTGCATTCAGCGAGCCTTCCTCCGGGATACTTCGCAGTGAATATATTCATATATTCAGTTTCCCATGTTTCAGAAACAAACGTTACTATGCCGCGAAAGCTGTATTCTGAAAGCTCAAGGCCCGTTTCCTCTTTTACCTCTCGGAGCATGCATTCCTCCGGGCTCTCGTCCGGTTCGAATTTTCCGCCTACGCCGAGCCATTTGTCATGGCTCTGGTCGTTCTTCTTTTTCGTGCGGTGCAGCATGAGGTATTCGTCTCTGTCATTTTCTATGTAGCATAAAGTTGTAAGTCTCATAGCTTAATTCACACGCTCCGTACCTGTAATTTGATCGTTATCAGCTTCGTCGTCATCCTCAGGCCCTGCTGACGGCATTTTATCAAAATATTCCGGATCCTCTATCTCAGGAAGCTCGTCGAGCGACGATATTCCGAATTTTTCAAGAAAAAGATCTGTAGTGCCGAAAAGTATCGGTCTTCCCAGACCTGTGCCGCGTCCTTTTTCCATTATAAGGCCCTTTTTCTGCAGTCCGTAAAGCACGTTTTCGCTTTTGAGACCGCGCACGAACTCTATCTCGCTCCTTGAAACAGGCTGCCTGTAGGCTATTATCGTCAGGACCTCCATCGCAGCCGATGAAAGGCGCTTTGACTTTACAGGCGAGCAGAGGTTAGATATGTATAACTCGTTTTCAGGTCTCGTACAGAACTGAAATTTTCCATTTATCTCTCTTATTAATATACCGCTGCCGCGCTCGTCGTACTCCCTGCACAGCTCGTTAAGGCACTTTACAACATCTGCCTTTGTCACGCCAAGCGCTTCTGCCGCAGTCGATGCGGGAAGCGGGCTTCCCCAGACGAACATCATTGATTCGAGCGCTGACTTTATTTTCTGTTTTTCATCATATTCCATTTTCCGGTACTCCCGTTATCGTTATATCGCCGAATATCGCGTCCTGCCTTACTTTTATCATTCCTGCCTTGAGCATTTCGAGCATAGTTGCGAATGTCAGGACTATATCATATGTATCCTTTACGTCCTCCAGCAGTTCGATAAAGCTCATATTCACTGCGTTACAGACCTTCTGCTTTATACGCTCTGATTTTATCTCCATGGACATGTGCTCGCGGTCAACGCGCTCGTAGCGGCGTCTGACCTCCTCCATGCGGCGGCGCTTTTCGAGAAACGCCTTGAATGCATCTATAAACTCATCAGTGTCAAGCTCAAGCTCTACACACGGCGCGTACTGCAGCATGTCCTCGCGCGGCTTTGTAAATACGCGCGATGCTTCCTCTTCTTTTACGCGGAGCTGTCCTGCAAGGTATTTTACCTTCCTGTACTCTGCGAGCTTTCGCGCCAGCTCGTCTCTCGGGTCGTCACCGGAAGGCACAGCTGCCTTTGGTTTATCTGAGGGCAGCAGCATCCTTGACTTTATCTGTATGAGCGTGGCGGCAAGAACCATGAACTCAGCCGCCGTTTCAGGGTCTATCATGTTCATTTTTCTGACGTATTCTATATACTGGTCTGTTATCTCAGATATATTTACATCATATATGCTCAGACCTGAACGCTCTATGAGATATACGAGCAGGTCGAACGGTCCTTCAAATATGTCGAGCCTGACTTTATAGGACATGCTTCATGACCTCCGGGAAACACGATCTATTGTACTGATCGCATCCAAAGCATTCAAAAAATTCGGGAGCATCGCTGCGCGCTATCGTCTCATAGCCATTCGTTCTGAAAAATTCAGGCGCGCGCGCCACGAGATAAACACGCTCTCCTCCGCGCGCTCTAACTTCCTTCTCGGCAGTCTCAAGGAGCGCTGTACCTGCGCCGCTGCCGCGCGATCCCTGCGCGAGCGCTATTCCGTCTATTATATACTCGCCCTCTCGAAAAGCGAGCGTACATGCTCCCACGATATTTTCAGTAACGAGCGCCGATGCTTCTACGCCGTGCTCCGCTTCATTTACGTTGCTTTCTCCACCGTTTTCCGCTTTATTGTCAGCATCGGTGAACATGTCGTCCTTCAGTATGACCCAGCTTTTGAGCGTGTCTGTACTGACAGGCTCGTCCTCAGCTATTTCAAGGTCGTTAGCCGCATAAAACGGGTTGAGCAGCTCGTGCTCATAAGTTACTTTAATATTCAATTTTTTATTTTCTTCTTTCTTCCCCTGCATCTGAGCCTCTTTCTTCCTTTTATTAATTAAAGGTTTGATTGATATATCATTCCTCGATACTTCGAGTATGTATCATTATGCGCTTAGGCAGCATCCTTATATCGAGCGGCAGCGGTTCTCCAAGCTCTCCGTCAACATCTGTGCTGATATTTTCAGGCGATTCTATCATCAGCTCAGGAGTCTGTAAATATATTACATTTTCATCCTCATTATGACGTCCCTGAAGTACCTTAAGACCAACGATAGGTATTTCGGTCAGCTTCATTTCCTTGAACATTATAACGTCGAGCAGCCCGTCGTTTATAGACGACTGAACTCCGAGCTTTCTGAAGCCTCCGGCTGAATTGCCGTTAAGCACCACCATGAAAAATATATTTTCCGTAAATTTCCTTTCAGGCGTAGTTATAGTGACCTCGACCGGGCGAAGCGATGAAAGCTCTCCGAGCGCCCTTATATAGTAAGCCAGTGGTCCGAGCGCGTTCTTCATTGTTGCGTCAGTCTTCTGGCTCACGTCTATTACAGAGCCTATCGCAGCTACGTTTACGAAATATCTTCCGTTGCAGCAGCCTATGTCAGCCGGTATATAATCATCGTTTACCGCTATGTCAAGCATGCTGTCAAGTTCGGTCGGTATCTCGAAATAATGAGCGAAATCATTCGCCGTTCCCGCCGGGAACACAGCAAGCGGAAGATAGCAGTCGTTTTCTATCATCGCGTTTACGACTATGTTTATAGTTCCGTCGCCGCCGGCAGCGATTATCTTCACAAATGAATCATCAAGCTGCGCTATTACATCCGATATGTTTATATCATCAGACGCTCTCACAGGTATTACGAGCATGCCCTTTGCCTGAAAGCGCCCTATTATCTTGTCAAGATTACTTGTAAACATTCCATTTCCCGCCTTCGGGTTATAGAACATCAGAACTTTTTTCATATTATTCCCTTTTTCCATTTCAGCCCTCCGAGTAGCTTAATTTACCAGCGCTCCGCGCACAGGACCTATAAGATAGAGCGAGCCAGCCCAGACGATCACATCATAATCGCCGCGGCGCTTCTCAGCTTCTGCGAGCGCCTCGCGCCAGTCATCTATAGCTGTCACACTGCACTCGCCGCTGCTGTACGGTTCAAGCGCTCCGAAAACTCCCGCAAGCTCCTGCGCCGACATAGTACGCAGGTTCGGAACTGTAGTCGTTATAACGTCGGCGCACAGGCGAGCTAACTGTGATGCCATTATTTCAGTCTCTTTATCCGCAAGTATTCCTGTGCATAAAAGTATGCGTGCTCCGGTGTCAAGCTCCTCCGTAAGCGTATCGACGAGCGCAGTCACCCCTGCTCTATTATGCGCGCCGTCGATTATCGTATACGATCCTTTTGATATCAGCTCAAAGCGCCCCGGCTGGAATGCTTTTTTCATGCCCGCTCTCACGCAGTCGTCAGGAACTCTGAATCCCTGTATGCGCATTATCGCTATCGCTGCGAGCGCACATACGGCGTTTTCTATCTGGTGGCGACCGCGCATCTTTATGCTTATGTCCTTGAAGAGCGCAAGTCCGTCGAGCCCGGCTGTAAACGTGCTCCCGTTTATATCGCAGCTCTTTACTTTTACAGAAGCCTGTCGCAGATCGACTACAGGAGCTGCCAGCTCATCAGCCTGCTTCTGTATAACATCGAATGCTCCCCGGTCCTTTACGTTTACGCATACAGGTACGCCGCGCTTTATGATGCCCGCTTTGTCATACGCTATCTTCTCGAGCGTGCTCCCAAGCACGTTCATATGGTCGTATGAGATAGAAGCTATCACAGTCGCTACCGGACGGTCGCATATATTTGTAGAATCGCCGCGTCCTCCGAGACCGACCTCGAGCACGACAAAATCTGCGTTTACTGCCTTGAAATAAAGCAGTCCTATAGCAGTTACGAGCTCAAATTCTGTCGGCGACTCATAGCCCTCGCTCATCATCTGTTCAACCGCAGCAAGCGCCTGCTCAGTGTATATTGGCAGCTCGTCCTTGCTTATCTGCCTGCCGCCGCATTCGATGCGTTCGGTAAATTCTTCCAGATACGGCGAGAAATATGCTCCCGCTTTATAGCCGCACTCGTTGAGAACAGTATAAATGTATCTGCACACAGAGCCCTTCCCGTTCGTGCCGGCTACATGGATTATCTTCATATCCTTGTGCGGGTCGCCGAGAAGCGACAGGAGCTTTTTCATCCTTTCCAGCCCGAGCTTCGAGCCGAAAACGTTAAATTCGTGTATTTTTTCTAAAGCCTGATCGTAGTTCATGTGTTCCATATTATCAACCCCGTTATGCCTGACGCTCAGTTAATTTTCATAAATTTTATCTGTATTTTCTGTTTAGTTTTTTCTTTAAATAAAAACTGCCGCGGCTGCGCGTGCCGGACCGAGCCGCGCGGACCTGATCCTGACGCGGCAGCCGCGTTGGAATGTTGCAGTATTGTTTGCAAGATTAATTATTACAATATTGACCTTATGCAGTTTTTATTTACCGAGCTTCTTTTCCACGATAGCAAGGCGCTCTGTTACCTTCGTGAGCTTGATGCGGTAATTTTCAAGCTTTTCGCGCTCCGTCGCTATTACGTTTTCAGGAGCCTTAGCCACGAAGCCTTCGTTTCCGAGCTTCTTTTCGCCTCTTGCCACCTCGCTCTCAAGCTTCTTCTTTTCCTTGCCGAGACGCTCAAACTCTGCGTTGTAGTCCATGAGCTCGTCCATGTTTATGAATATCTCAGCATCAGTGATAACGCCTGACATTACTTCCTCAGGAAGCTCGCTCTTGTCAGCGATGAATGTTATCTCAGCTACGTTAGCCTGTGACTTTATGTGGTTTTCAGCCTTTTTGAGTCTTTCTGCGGCAGCTCCCTCGGCGAGTATGGCGGCGTTTACCTTCTTTGACGGAGCAGCCTCAGCCTCGGCTCTTATGTTTCTTACAGTCCTGATAGCGTCCATAGCAGCCTGTATAACGGCTTCCTCCTCTTCAAACCTCATATCGTCAGAGTAAGTCGGCCAGCTCTGTCTGATAAGATAGCCCTTTTCATTTTCAGCGTCCTTTTCAGAATCGTCGTGAGGCAGGAATCCCCATATTTCTTCTGTAATGAACGGCATGAAAGGATGGAGCAGCTTCAGGAGGTCCTTGAGTACTCTTACGAGCACGTATCTCGCAACTTCCTTGTCAGCGTCATCGTCGCCGTAAAGTCTGCTCTTTACGAGCTCGATGTACCAGTCACAGAAATTGTTCCAAATAAGGTCATATATCTTCTGAGCAGCAAGCGCAAGCTCAAACTTTTCCATATTTGCAGTTATTTCCGCAGCAGCAGAGTTTACAGTAGAGATGATCCACTTGTCCTCGTCGCGCAGACGGCTTGCTATATCGCCTGATGCAGCGTCAGCCATCGGATAGAACTCGTCGTTCTCGTCTGTAAGATTCATTATTACGAATCTTGACGCATTCCATAATTTATTTGCGAAGTTTCTCGCAGACTCAAGCTTTTCTGTTACGAAACGCATGTCGTTGCCCGGAGTTATGCCGTTCATGAGCATGAATCTCAGAGCGTCAGCGCCGTACTGGTCTATTATCTCAAGCGGGTCAATGCCGTTTCCGAGCGATTTGCTCATCTTGCGGCCCTGCGCGTCTCTTACGAGACCGTGTACGTAAACGTGCTTGAACGGAATCTCGCCCATAGCCTCGATACCAGAGAATACCATTCTTATTACCCAGAAGAATATGATATCGTAGCCTGTAACGAGCACGTTAGTAGGATAGAAATACTTAAGTTCTTCAGTATTTTCAGGCCAACCTAATGTAGAGAACGGCCAGAGAGCTGAGCTGAACCATGTGTCAAGCACGTCCTCGTCCTGTCTGAGGTGAGTGCATCCGCACTTAGGGCATTTTTCAGGCGCTTCCTCAGCTACAACGATCTCGCCGCACTCGTCGCAGTAATACGCAGGAATCCTGTGTCCCCACCAGAGCTGTCTTGAAATACACCAGTCTCTGATATCATCGAGCCAGTGGAAATATATCTTTTCAAATCTTTCAGGAACGAACTCCAGATCCTTGTTCTTTACAGCTTCGATAGCAGGCTTTGCAAGGTCCTTCATCGCTACGAACCACTGATCAGAGATCATAGGCTCTACTGTAGTGTGGCATCTGTAGCATTCGCCTACAGGAATTACCTTGTCCTCTATCTTTACGAGCAGACCTGCTTCCTCTATCTCCTTTACGAGAGCCTTTCTGCACTCGAAGCGGTCCATTCCCTCGTACTTGCCGGCGAGCGAGTTCATAGTAGCATCCTCGTTGAGGCATGACCACTTAGGCAGGTCGTGACGCTCGCCTACCTCAAAGTCGTTAGGGTCGTGAGCCGGAGTGATCTTTACTGCGCCCGTTCCCTTTTCAGGATCAGGATAAGGGTCAGCTATGATAGGGATCTCGCGTCCTACAACAGGAACGATCACCTTAGTTCCGATAAGGCTCTTGTAGCGCTCGTCATCAGGATGAACAGCTACGGCGCAGTCGCCGAACATAGTCTCAGGACGTGAAGTAGCGACAGTTATTCCCTCACCGCCGTCAGCAGCAGGGTAACGAAAATAGTAGTACTTCGCGTTCTTATCCTCGTGCTCTACCTCAGCGTCAGACAGTGAAGTCTTGCACTCAGGACACCAGTTTATCAGACGGTTGCCTCTGTAGATCAGACCCTTCTTGTATAAATTAACGAATGTACGGACTACAGCTCTGCTGCATCCATCGTCCATAGTAAATCTCTCATGCTCCCAGTCGCATGAGTTTCCGAGCTTTCTTATCTGCTTAGTGATAGTCCCGCCGTATTCTTCCTTCCAGTCCCATACGCGCTTGAGGAATTCCTCGCGTCCGAGGTCTTCCTTTTCAAGACCTTCCTCCTTGCGTACCTTCTCGACTACCTTTACCTCTGTAGCGATGCTCGCGTGATCGCTTCCCGGTATCCACAGCGCATTGTAGCCCTGCATCCTTCTCCATCTCGTCAGTACGTCCTGAAGAGTCTGGTCGAGAGCGTGTCCCATGTGCAGCTTTCCTGTGATATTAGGAGGCGGCATAACTATAGTGAACGGCTTCTTCGAATGGTCAGCGCTCGGTCTGAACGCCCCGTTTTCCTCCCATTCCTGGTATATCCTCGACTCGAATTCCTTCGGGTCATAAGTCTTAGAAAGATTCTTTTCCATTTATTAAATATTCCTCCATGAATTTATGGTTTTAAATCAATATTTTGAATTAATCTGTAACTAAACTATTTTACTACAAAAAATGAATATCTGCAATACTTGGGCGCGCCAGGCGCGCTAGCAGGATGAGGCATTTCACATATTCATTCATGCAGATCGTACACGCTACTTTCCTGCATCCTTTTTTGCATCAAGATATTTTACAAGAAATGACATTCTGTGTATCGGAGACGCTCCGACACGATCAAGCCCTTCATAATGAGCCTTAGTTCCGTAGCCCTTGTTTTTATCAAACGCATAGTCGGGATAATGCTTCGCATAATCGACCATCATGTGGTCACGAGTGACCTTTGCGATTATCGACGCGGCCGCTATGGACACGCTGTTTGCGT
>CAVGAH010000067.1:0-11015 GCA_963627215.1 bacterium
ATCTACAGGCAGACCCCATTCAAATCTTGACTGGAGTCGTTTGTCGATACTTTCTATTTCCTTTGGAGGGCGGTCGCTTGAAAGTACGATCTGCTTGTTATTTTCATAAAGCGTATTAAATGTATGGAAGAGCTCTTCCTGTGTGCGGTCCTTTTTCTCGATGAACTGAATATCATCGATCATAAGAACATCTATATTTCTGTATTTCTGTCTGAATTCATCCATTTTTTTATTCTGGATGGCATTAACAAGTTCATTTGTAAACATTTCTGAAGATACACACAGAACCTTTTTCCCCGGATCGTTCTGTAGGACGTAATGTCCTATGGCATGCATCAGATGTGTTTTACCGAGTCCGGAATTTCCGTAAAGAAACAGCGGATTATATGTAGTTGCAGGACTTTTGGCCACTGCAAATGAAGCAGCGTAAGCGAGTTCATTGCTTGCACCGACAACAAATGTATTAAAATTGTATTTTGGATTAAGCTGAAGCTCGTCATTTCCGGGTCTCTGCATTACCTTTTCGTAATATTCCTTCTCTTTTGCTGTCGATTCTCGGCCGCTGTGGTTTACTTCCTCTGAAATAAGAAGGTCTACGGTGAATTCCTGTCCGTATATTTCATATATAGCTTTCTGAATAAGAGGCGTATACCGGTTTGCAAGTATGGATCTGGACATTTCATTGTATGTGATCAGTTCAAGAGACCCTTTTTCTGTATCTACTGATTTAAGAACAAGAGGTTTTATCCATGTATCAAAGCCTGCGGGAGCCATACTTTTTTCTAAAAGCTGAAGAACTTCGTTCCATTTTTCGTTATTATTGTCCATCGCAAATCCTTTTCCAAATCTGTAATAAATAAGCCATAAATACACATATTCATGAGTTATCCACAATGATTATAGCATTAATTTTGCGAAATAAACATTGTTTTTTAGGGCTATTAAGTATTTTTGTCAAAATATCCACAAAAAAGCGCTTTTTCCACAGATAAAATTATCCACACTATGTGCATAAGTGAAAATGTCTCTGAAACTGCTTATGATGTCATTAAAAATTTTTCAGACAGGATGCGGATGTGTCTGAAAAGAGACATTTTTGTTGACATTGACGCGTTATGCGGATATAATTAACAGGCAATTGTGCGCGGACAGTCAAAATGTCTATTTTTGATTAAAGAGGCTTTAAAACAAAAAATAAGAGATTAGAGCATGTTTAAAACCATGCATTACATAAAATATGACAGGAGGTGTATAGCATGAAACAGACATTCCAGCCTAAGACAAGACAGAGAAAAAAGGAACACGGCTTCAGAAAGAGAATGAGCACTAAGAACGGCAGAAACGTTCTTAAGAGAAGAAGACTCAGAGGCAGAAAAAAGCTTTCTGCTTAATCTCATAACCGAAATATTGAGAAAAAAAGGGGCTGTCTTATAACAGCCCCTTAATTACGTAAATTACGACCTATGATGCAGCGATGCATCGTATTCTTTTATTAAGCCTTTTTATCAGTATCTGTAAACATTTACAGTGTATAAACAAATGCAATAAAAATTGACATTGCATGACATTAAAAAAACGCAGAAGCGCGTCCGAAATTTGCTTATGCTTATGAAAAGGAATTTGTATGTTAAGGAAGGATGTTTTAAGAAAACAGGAAGATTTCAACCTAGTATATAAAAAGGGAAAGTCGGTTGGCGACAAATACGTAGTGATCTTCTGCCTTAAAAATGATCTTGGATACAGCAGGACTTCATATCTTGCAAGCAAAAAAGTAGGCAACAGCGTGCATAGAAACAGAGCCCGCAGACTTATGCGCGAGAGTGTAAGACTTATCGGCGGTCTGCCGGAGGGCTATGATTTCATAATAATTGCAAGGAATACAATTAATGAACGTAAATGTGCGGATGTGAAAAAATCTATTGAAGCCGCCCTTAGAAGACTCAAAAAGAAGACTTAAAATTCATTAACAAATTAAAGACAGGTGATTTTATTGAAAGCCATAAACGGCATTCTCAGCAAGATGATAATTGCGATGATACGCGGTTATCAGCAGTGTATTTCACCATTTCTGTTACCGGGTAAATGCAGATTTATTCCGACCTGCTCGACTTATTTTATTCAGGCTGTTGAAAAATACGGTCCGTTTAAAGGAAGCTGGCTCGGCATCAGAAGGATTCTAAAGTGTCACCCTTTTCACAAGGGTGGATACGATCCCCTGAAATAATGTGGACATGGAGGATTAAATTTTAATGACGAGAATAGTAGCTATTCCACTTGGCTATTTAATGAACGGAATCTACAGTCTGGTAGATAATTATGCATTATCTATAATAATCATGACTGTTATAATCCGTCTTATCATCCTGCCTCTTTACAGCATGCAGCTGAAGAGCAACGAACAGATGATGGCAGTACAGCCTAAGATCAAAGAGATCCAGACTAAGTACAGAGACAATCCTGAGAAAATGAATGAGAAACTTCAGGAGATATATGAGGAACATAAGATAAGACCTGCAATGGGTTGCCTTCCGCTCCTTATACAGCTGCCTATTATCTGGGGCCTTTTCGCGTTACTCAGAAATCCTATGGATTATATAGCTAACTCTGATATGGTCATAGCTGTTCATGAATCATTCTTCTGGATACATGACCTGACTCAGCCTGATTTATGGATACTTCCTATAATTGCAGGTGTAGCAACATTTATTTCCATGAAGATAACAACAGTTTCACAGGGAAATAATCCTGCGAACGCGACAATGAAGGCAATGCAGTATTTCATGCCTGTAATGATCGTCTGGATGGGACGTACTCTTCCTGCCGGTCTTTGCATGTACTGGATAATGAGTTATATTTTCCAGATAGTACAGACAAAGATCATCCGTATGCGCAAGAAAGCAAAGGAAAGAAAAGCAGCAGAGAACGCTTAATAAGTAGGTAAAGTGTATATAACGGAGGGTTATACAATTTATGGCAGATTATGTAGAAAAATGGGGCGACGATATCGACTCAGCAGTTGAACTCGCTCTTAAGGATCTTAAGCTGACCAGAGATCAGGTAAATGTAACTGTCCTTGAACAGCCATCAAAGGGTTTCCTCGGCCTTTTCGGAAGCAAGCTTGCGAGAGTAAGAGTTGAAAAGAAACCTGTTGAGCCTGTAAAAAAGCCGGTCGAGTCTGCAAAGCCTGCAGCTTCTGAAAAGACTGCAGAGCCTGAGATCAAAACTGCTTTAAAAGAGTCTGCTCCTATAACGGTTGAAAAGAAATCGGTTCCGGCAGAAGAAGCTCGCGAAGCTCGTCCGGAAAGGAAGCCGGCTCATAAAAATAACAATCATGAAGGAAAGGGAAGAAAGCACAGCAATTCAAACCTTCCTAAGATGATGACAAAGTTCACGCTTACAGCTGAAGACACTGACGCAGAGCCTGCACAGGATGCTCCTGCTGTAAAGTTTGTCGAAGAAATAGCAAAGAACATGGATCTTACACTTACAGCTCAGGCTGCAATAAAGGATTCAACATTATACATCAACCTTGTAGGTAAGGATGTAGGCTCTCTCATAGGTAAGAGAGGCCAGACTCTTGATTCTATTCAGTATCTTGCGAGCATCGTACAGAACAAGGACGGCGGAAAGCACACAAGAGTTATCATAAACGCTGAAAAATACAGAGAAAAGCGTGAAAAGACTCTGCAGCAGCTCGCTAAGAGACTTTCTGAAAAGTGTATCAAGTCAGAAAAGAGCGTAAGACTGGAGCCTATGAATCCATATGAGAGAAAGGTGATCCACTATACGCTTCAGAACAATCCGAGAGTTACAACGAGAAGTGAAGGCATTGAGCCAAACAGACGTGTAATTATCGAACTTGTAAAGAAATAATTGTACAAAAATATCATTTGAATTAAAATAAAGGGTGTCGTGTGTCTCAATCAACCGGCACCCTTTAAATTTGCAATAAATGTTTCACAGGATGCTGCGCCCGGCGCAGAGGATCATTGTAAAAATACACCGATACGGTGTAAAATCAATTAATCAGTGAAAATTTAAAAAGAGGAAATAAACATGGATCATACAATAGCTGCAATAGCAACAGCTCCCGGCGAGGGAGGAATAGGAATAATCCGTATAAGCGGATATGATTCATTTGACATATTAAAAAAGATATTCAGATTCAAGTCCGGAAATGGTCTGTCTGCCATAGAACCAAGAAGAATGGTTTACGGAAATATAATTGATATATTCAAGGATCAGGCAGAAATGAATCCAGAAACAGATGCGTCACCGCATCCAAATAAAGGACTTGCCGATAATACTCCGTCAGAGCTGAATAACATTATAGACGAATGCATGGCAGTGTATATGAAGGCTCCGCATACGTATACCGGTGAGGATGTTGTTGAGATACAGTGCCACGGGAGCATTATATCGCTCAGAAAAATACTTACGCTTGTTTTAAAGTGCGGAGCGCAGCTCGCTGACAGAGGTGAGTTTACAAAGCGTGCGTTCCTGAACGGAAGGATGGATCTTTCACAGGCAGAAGCTGTAATAGATATTATCAAGGCAAAGTCTGAGACAGGATATGATGCAGCGGTAGCGCAGCTGCAGGGCTCACTTTCGAGAAGGATAAGATCTATAAGGAAAAATATGGCAGATTTACTTGCTGATATAGTGGTCCATATAGAATATCCGGAAGAAGACCTTGAAGAGCTGACTTATACCCGGATAATAAATTCGCTTGATGCTGTAAATGCTGATATTAAAAAGCTTGCAGATACAGCAGACACGGGTCGTGCGCTCCGCGATGGTCTGAAGGTGGCTATAGTGGGCCGCCCTAACGTAGGAAAATCATCATTGATGAATGCGGTGCTCCGCGAGGAAAGAGCCATAGTTACCGATATACCGGGAACTACAAGAGACACGATAGAAGAAGCCGCTTCTATAGGCGGCATACCTGTAAGGATAATCGATACGGCAGGGATCAGAGAAACTGACGATACGATAGAGAAGATAGGAATTGAAAAAAGCCGTGAATCTATGATGCAGGCTGACGTTGTCCTTATGATGCTCGATGGCTCAAAGGTGCTTTCTGATGAAGACACTGAGATAATAAGCTCTATCGCTAAAACAGAGAAAAAATGTATTTTTATAATAAATAAATCAGATCTCGAATGTGTGACTGAAAGTGATACTTTGCATTCAGCAATTAATGGGATGCCCGGGGCATCGGCAGGATCGGTCGCGCATTCGCGCATTATTACTATGTCTGCTGTTTCGGGCGAAGGTATAGACGAGCTGCGTGATGAGATAAAGCGTATAGTTTATAATGGTGAAGCTGCGCCGGGTGATGAGCTGCTCATAACTGACGTGCGTCACGAGGAAATACTCAGAAATGCACTAAGTTTACTCAGCGATGCGCGCGGCATGCTTGAAAACGGCGAGGCGCTCGATTTTGCGGAAAGTGATATACGTGAATCCTGGATGCTGCTCGGCGAGATAACAGGCGAAGCTGTTACCGATGATATAGTAAGTGAAGTTTTCTCAAGGTTCTGTCTCGGTAAATAATTTTAAAATAACGTTTAGTAGTTAACTTTTATATAGATGATTAATGGAAGGTCAGGTTCATTATGGAACATTATCTGATGGGTGAATACGATGTGATAGTCGTAGGAGCCGGACATGCAGGCTGTGAGGCTGCGCTTGCCCCTGCAAGGATGGGGCTCAAAACGCTCATGCTCTCTATAACACTTGAGGCTATAGCTATGATGCCGTGCAATCCGTCTATAGGCGGAACGGGAAAAGGACATCTTGTTCGTGAGATAGACGCGCTCGGCGGTGAAATGGGTCTTAATATAGACAGGACGTTCATACAGAGCAGGATGCTCAATACAGCGAAGGGTCCTGCGGTTCATTCGCTCAGAGCGCAGGCTGACAAACAGCTATACCATGAATCTATGAAAAAGGTCATAGAGAATACTGAAAACCTGGATATGAAGCAGGCTGAGGTCACAGAGATAGTGGTTGAGGACGGACGTGTTACAGGCATAATCACAAGAACAGGAGCTTTGTATAAGGCAAAGGCTGTTATCATAGCCACAGGAACTTTCCTGCGCGGAAAAATATTTATAGGTGAGTCATCTTATTTCGGAGGACCGAATGGAATGGCTCCGTCGATGGAGCTTGCAGACAGCCTCAGGGAGCACGGTATACCGCTGCGTCGCTTTAAAACAGGAACTCCGGCGCGTATAGACGGAAAGACTATAGATTACAGTAAAATGACTGTGCAGCACGGCGATGAAAAAATAGTTCCGTTTTCATTCATGAATGAAGAACCGGGCGAGAACAAAGTAGATTGTTGGCTTTCATACACTAATTCTACAACACATGAAATCATAAGGAGCAATTTCCACAGGTCTGCGCTTTTTACCGGGGAAATAGAAGGCGTAGGTCCTCGCTACTGCCCTTCTATAGAGACGAAGATCGACAGATTTAAGGATAAGGAACGTCATCAGCTTTTTGTGGAGCCGGAAGGACTCTCTACTGATGAAATGTATATACAGGGTATGTCGTCAAGCCTGCCTGAAGATGTACAGGTGCAGTTCTATCGTTCTATAGCCGGTCTGGAAAATGCTGTAATAGTACGTCCTGCTTATGCCATAGAATATGACTGTATAAATTCGCTCGATATAAAGACTACGCTTGAGAGCCGCATAATAGAAAACCTTTATTTCGCCGGACAGACAAACGGAAGCTCAGGATATGAAGAAGCAGCAGCACAGGGACTCATGGCCGGTATAAACGCTGCACAGAAGGTCAAGGGAGAGCCGCCGTTCATACTTGACCGTTCAGAAGCATATATCGGCGTTCTGATAGATGACCTTGTGACAAAAGGAACAGATGAGCCTTATCGTATAATGACATCGCGCGCAGAATACAGGCTCCTGCTCAGACAGGACAACGCAGCAGACCGTCTGACAGAAAAGTCATATAAGCTAGGACTTGCTACTGAAGAAAGATATCAGCGTTATCTGCAGATAAAGAATGAAACAGATACAGAAATAAAAAGACTTGAAAATACTACCGTCGGCCCGGCCGACGCAGATGAATTCCTCATTTCTGCAGGAAGCTCGCCGCTTCAGAACCGTGTTTCATTAGCCGACCTGCTCAGAAGACCGCAGGTAACGTATGAAAATCTCGCAGCTATCGACCCTGAAAGACCTGAGCTGTCGTATCACAGTCAGGTACAGGTACATGTAAACATAAAGTACGAGGGATATATCTCAAAGCAGCTCAAGCAGATAGAGAAATTTAAGAAGCTCGAAAACAGAAAGCTGCCTCATGATATGGATTATTCACAGCTTGACGGTCTGCGCCTTGAGGCGCGCGAGAAGCTCAATGCTTTCAGACCTGATTCTGTAGGTCAGGCTTCAAGGATATCCGGCATATCACCTGCAGACATAAATGTTCTGCTTATTCACCTTGAACGTATGAGACATAAAGGAGTTGAACAGTAATAATATGGAAATGCTAAAACGGGCAATGGACACACTTGGCTGCGACAGCTCCGCTGAAACTCTCAGCCGTTTTGAGAGATATATGCAGCTCATACTTGAATGGAATGAAAAGGTAAATCTTACAGCTATAACAGAAAGAGATGAATTTGTGAAGAAGCATTTCATAGATTCGCTCTGCTGCATACCTCATGAAGAGTATAAAGAGGCTGAAACAGTCATCGATGTAGGCACAGGCGCAGGATTCCCGGGAATGCCGCTTGCTATAGTTTCACCTGATAAAAAATTCCTGCTTATTGATTCACTCAATAAAAGGATAAAGATACTTAATGAGATAATAGACGAGCTTGGACTTAAGAATGTAGAGGCTGTTCACGGCAGAGCAGAGGAGCTTGCAAGAAACAAGCTTTACAGAGAGCAGTTCGATATATGCGTGTCTCGTGCAGTATCCAGACTTTCTGTACTTTCTGAGTACTGCCTGCCATTCGTAAAAAAAGGCGGATGGCTTGCAGCATATAAAGGACCTGATGCAGATCGTGAAATCGAAGATGCACATTCGGCACTCGGAAAGCTCGGCGGAAAGGTTATCGAAATAAAAAATACAGAGATGACTCAGTTTGGAATATCACATCGTATCGTATATATACAAAAGACGATGAATACCCCAAAGGTATATCCGCGAAAGGCCGGAACTCCTGAAAAGAAGCCGCTTTAGGAGTTTCTTAACAAAAAATTAAGAAATACGAACGTCGTGTATCGTAACTGCTTTTATCCGGTTATGGTGCTCGGCGTTTTTTGTATTTTTTGATATATCGTAGTATTTTATGTCGATAGATTCATCCGCTTTTTATGCATATTCAGAGTTATATTTTTCTTATACAGAACGATATGCTATGCGAGAAAAACGGGGAGGGACGATGAAATGTTTATAGGAAAAAAGGGTGAACCTGCTTTTATAGAGATAGGCTCTATAGATGTTAATCCTAATCAGCCGCGTACTGATTTTGAGGATGATGTGTTGGACGAGCTCTGTGAGTCGATAAAGGAATTTGGAATAATCCAACCGCTTATAGTAAAACGGCTGAACCGTGACAGATATGAGCTTATAGCGGGTGAACGCAGGCTTCGCGCGGCAACGCGCGCAGGGCTCAAGACTGTTCCTGTAATAGTCCGCGAGGCGGACGATCAGCAGTCTGCATTAATAGCGCTTATTGAAAATGTTCAGCGTGAGAATCTTTCATTTTTAGAGGAGGCAAGGGCGTATAAGCGGCTGATGGAGGAGCATGGACTTACACAGACTCTTATTGCACAGAAGGTAGGAAAGAAGCAGTCAACGATATCAAATAAACTTCGTCTGCTGGCACTTCCTGAAGATATACAGAAGATGATAAGTGAATACAGACTGACAGAACGGCATGCGAGGGCGCTGCTCAAAGTCGAGGATGAGGAGCTGCGTCGTTACATAATAGAACGCATAGTTAAAAATAATCTGAATGTAACGCAAAGCGAAAAGCTAATAAACGATATATTAAATAAACAGGAAAACAGCAGACATGGAAGCGAGCGCATACATTTTATAAACTACAGGCTTTATGTTAATACGGTAAAGAAAGCTTTTGCGACTATATTTGAATCGGAAAAAAACGCACAGTTCTTTCAGGAGGATAAGGGTGAGATGGTCGAGATGCGGATACTGATACCTAAGAAGTCAGCTAATGCGTTATGCAGTAAGGCAGGTGGTGAATAACCTAAAAAGTGATGAATAAATGTATTTAAATGTAAATTAAAGTTAAAAACAGGAATAAAAAACATCAAAAAACGCTGATACGGCGAGATTCGCGATTTCAGCGTTTTTTTCGCATGTTTAATAGTAAAGTATGGCTAAAATCGTCTATGAGCGTGTTTTTTTGGCGCGGTGACGCGCGGAAATTTATTTTATTTGCTTAAATAATTCATTGGAGCCACTCTTTATATAGAAATCGTTAACGAAATACGTTATAATATGTAAAGTTGTATTAAATGCCGTATTTATTCGGAACGGAATGAGGTGGAATATTGGGTAAGGCAATTGCTATATTTAATCAGAAGGGCGGAGTAGGCAAGACTACTACAAATATAAATCTTGCTGCATGCCTTGCAATTAAGGGTAAAAAGATACTTGTAATAGATATAGACCCTCAGGGCAATACTACGAGCGGACTTGGTATTGCTAAAAAGGGTCTTAAGGATACAATGTATGAGGTGCTGATAATAGATGGATACGATCCGCACAATGCGATAAGGCATACTGTTGTAAAGGGTATGGATATAATACCTGCCAGTGTTGAGCTTGCAGGTGCTGAAGTCGAGATGGTACAGCTTGAAGGCCGTGATAAGAGGCTTAAGCATGCGCTTGACTCTATAAAGAGTGATTATGATTATATATTTATAGACTGCCCGCCATCACTCGGTCTGCTGACTATAAATTCTCTGACTGCTGTTGACAGTGTACTTATTCCTATTCAGTGCGAGTTTTATGCGCTTGAGGGTGTAAGTCAGCTTATGAGTACTATCGATCTTGTTAAGAAGAGCATGAATAAAAAGCTTGAGATACAGGGTGTTATACTCAGCATGTTCGACGGAAGAACGAACCTCTCTATACAGGTAGTTGAAGAAGTAAAGAAATATTTCAAGCAGAAGGTATATGCGACTGTTATTCCGCGAAATGTACGTTTGGCTGAAGCACCGAGCTACGGACTTCCTATTATGGAATATGATCCGAAGTCTATGGGAGCGAAGGCTTATATGGAATTTGCTGAAGAATTTCTTGCAAATGAAAATGCAAAAAAGAGAGGAAAAAAGTAAATGGCGGCTAAACGTTCAGGTGGATTAGGAAGAGGTTTGGATGCGCTGTTCAGTGATTCTTCACTCACTGAGGAAGTCACTGCTGATGTGGATGAACCTGAGGTAAATGATGAAACTGCTGCAGACGGCGGTATAAGATATATAAAAATAGGAGACATAAAGGCGAATTCGTCTCAGCCGAGAAAGACGTTTGATGAAGCGTCTATAGAAGATCTTGCTGAGTCGATAAAGGCTCATGGGCTTATCCAGCCGGTCATCGTAAGGCCGGTGAATGGTTCGTTTGAAATAGTAGCCGGTGAACGCCGCTGGAGAGCTGCTAAAAAAGCAGAATTAAAAACTCTGCCGTGCATAGTCAGAGAACTGTCCGACCGTGAGAATATGCTGCTTGCTATAATTGAAAATACTCAGCGTGAGGATCTGAATCCTGTGGAAGAAGCGCTTGCTTTTGATGCTATGATAAAGCAGTATGAGCTTACTCAGGAGGAGGTTTCAAAGAGTGTAGGCAAGAGCAGACCGTATATAACGAATGCGCTAAGACTTTTGAAGCTTCCTGAAGAAGTAAGGCAGATGCTTATAGATGGTAAATTAACAGGCGGTCATGCGAGAGCTATCGCAGGTGTTGAAAATGAAGCTATGCAGATACAGCTTGCGAAGCTTGCTGTAGACGGT
>CAVGAH010000068.1:0-10962 GCA_963627215.1 bacterium
CAACCATACGGTATGAAAGATTTCAAATTTATCCAAACCCGTAATTCATGACGAATAAAGAGGAGAGATTTATGACAAAAATTAAGAAAGAGACATTGTTCAGGAAAGGTCGTGTGAGCAGAAACAGAAAAGGGCTCGCATTTGTGCTTGCAGGTCTTATGTGCACTGCACAGATCGGTGTACCGGTATATGCATCAGATGAAAATGGAGCATCAGCTTATGATGTGCCGTCAGGTGGAGTTGGATACGATGGTTATATATTCAAGATAAAAGAGACGACGTTAGAGGATCATCTTAATGATACAGTGACTTATAGTATCAGTGAGGAAAGTGGGATTTCTGCATTACCGGGCTCAGAAGGTATGTATACCGCAGAAACTCTTGATGACATAAGCAGGTTTACAGCCGATCAGGATCTAGAGTTTATTGAGCCAGATCATACACGCCACATGTATGATGAAGCAGGTCCTGTTGTAAAAGATAATGTGACAAAGCCTCAGGCAGGCTCAAATGACGCACATCTTGAGCTGATGAAGGTCCCTGCTGCATGGGAATATGGGCTGCGTGGAGAGGATACGGATATTTCGTTTTCAATGAGTGAAAATGGCAGTGGGAAAGATCCGATAGTAATAGGTGTGATAGATTCAGGCCTCGCTGAAGGACATGAGGATATAGATTATACGCACGTCCTTCCGGGAAAGAATTTTGCTTCATCAAATGGAGGAAGTACGGTAGATACTCAGGGGCATGGAACATTTGTAACAGGTCAGATACTTGCCGGAGCCGGTAACGGAAAGGGCATCGACGGTATTGCTGAGGATGTGTATGTGATGCCGCTGAAGGTATTTATGTCCGAGCTGACTTCTGATTCGATAATAATAAATGCCATAAATTATGCAACTGAACAGAAAAGACTGTATAAAAGCAGCGGCGGTACAGATGGCGCTAATATATGTGTTCTTAATATGAGCCTCGGCGATGCACAGTCATCGGCAGCTGTAAAGACTACGATAGATAATGCTGTTGCCGAGGGGATAATAGTGATATCAGCAGCCGGAAATGACGGAAATACTACGGCGAGCTATCCGGCACAGTATTCGATAGGTGTAGGCTCGACTGACTCCGCAGGAAAGTATTCTGTGTACTCTCAGGTGCTTTCCGTGTCTAATGGCAGTGGATATGAAAATAAGGTCTGGGTAACTGCTCCCGGTCAGGACTATACGAGTCTGTGGTATAACGGAAGGTATTATATCGGGTCTGGAACGAGCTTTTCAGCGCCTGAGGTGTCTGCACTGGCGGCTGTGGCACTCAGCATAAAGAACGATTTGACTGATTATTATAAAGATACAGACCTTGAATCGGAATGTTCGACTAATCAGGATGCATTCAGGCAGCTTCTTAAAGAAACATCTGACTACAAGAACGCTTCATCTGATCTGTCATACTCTACGATAGACAGAATGGAAGGCAGTCAGGATATATATTATGGATGGGGAATAATAAATTTCGAAAGTATGATAGAACGTCTGGCGGTATTCAGCGAAAACAATGGCAAGCCAAGCGATATAAGCTTTAATGTAACTAATGGTGCAGGCTCTGCTATAACTGCTGAAAAGAACGGACTGGAAATAAAAGTATATCAGGAGGGCGCTGCAGGCAACGCGACTGATAAAGATATTACTGCAGAGAAGACGGAAATAATTCCTGAGGATGGTGTTTACAAGCTGACGATAGGTCAGAAATATGATTATGCGATATCTGCTGATAAATATATGACTTTTTCGGGAAGCATAACGCCGGTGACGGCGGCAAGAGCTGTGAGCATTACGCTTGAAGGGCTTGACTATTTTACGTCATTCAATGTAACGAACGCAGCAGGCGAAGCGCTGACTGATGCTGAAATAAATGTAGCGAGCGCAAGCGGAACCGAAAAAACGCAGAACGATGATGGAAGCTTTACTACTAAAAATGGAAACTATAACTATACGGTGAGCGCTGATGGATATTTGCCGCAGACAGGCAGATTTGTGATCGACGACAGTGCCGATGAATATATTGGCGACAGAAATACTGTAGATGTCGTGCTTAGAAGTGCAGCTGACATATGCAGCGTGACACTGGAAATTACGGGAAGTGATGGAGAACCGAAGGCGCAGACGTTTGTTTATGATAGCAGGGGTCAGCAGCTCCTGCCGTACAGTGATGGTGCATGGAAGCTTGAGCCGGGCGAGTACAGATATGAGGTAGAATCTGACTATTACAGGACTGTTTCCGGCTCGTTCACTGTGGGCGATGATGAAAAAGGCACTGAAAAGGCTCTTAATATAAGGATGCAGTACAGACTTTATCTGGCATCATTTGTGATTACACCTTCTGACGCGCTGAATATCGATGGCTCGGTCATTGAGGTGACTGATTCGAATGGAAAGAAGGTAGAGCCGTTTAACCGTGCGGATTTCCGTATCGTCAGCGGAAAATATTCTTATACTGTAAAGATCCCTGGATATAAGACTGTTACAGGAACGTTTAATGCTTATGGCGAGTCTGTAAGCATTGGAATACAGCTTGAGGCTGTTGAAAGCGGAGCAGACTCTGGTGGCTCGTCAGGAGGTACTGCTGGAGGCAGCGGCTCTTCGGGCGGTTCAGGAAGCTCAGGTTCGAGTGGAGGCAGTGGCTCAGGTACTGTGCAGGAGCCTTCATCCGGACAGAACGACAGCAGCCCGCGTGACTATGCATCTATATATAATGTAGAAACTGTTTATCATGAGCTTTCTGATGTGGCAAGCAGCGCATGGTATTATGAGCCAATAAATTACTGCTTAACTACTGGAATTTTCACTGGTGCATCATCTGATATGTTCGTGCCTGACAGTTCCATGACAAGGGGCATGCTTGCAGCTGTATTATATCGTCTGTCAGGTGAGAGCACAGCTGCACAGGATGTACATCCGTTCAGCGATGTGCCGGAAGGTGCGTATTACAGTGATGCTGTAAAGTGGGCTTATAAAAACAAAATAGTCTCCGGGACTGCGGCTGACACGTTCAGCCCGGATGTGGAGATAAGCAGGGAACAGATGATAACGATGCTTTGTCGTTATGCAGATTATGCAGGAAAGAGCACTGACGCAGGAGGCAGCGATGCGGCAGAGCATTTCAGTGATTACAGCGGAGTTTCTTCATATGCGCGCAGCGCAGTCGAATGGGCTTACGCAAATAATATAGCAAGGGGTGATGACAGGAACTTACTGTTACCGGGAAAGAGCGTTAAACGTTCGGAAGCTGCGTCTATGATGAGCGGCTTTATAAAGAATATTCTCTGTGTCAACAGCTCTGCGAGCTGATCAGATAAATGAAATGGTTGTTTTGTATAGCATTTAAGGAGAGAACAGAATGAAGCACAAAGGAAGAAAATTATTATCGTTCCTTTTATCGCTTGCCATGGTAATGTCGGCCTTTGCCGGTATGCCTGCGGCATCGTTTGCTGATGACAGTGGATGGAGCGGCAGCGGAACGAAGGATGATCCGTATCTTATAAGCAGTGCGGCTGATCTGGAGCTGCTTTCGTCGACAGTTACGGCAGCTAAGTCATACAGCGGGATATTTTTTAAGATGACATCTGATGTTACTGTAAGCGATTGGAGCCCGATAGGTATGACGTCGAGCGCGGCGTTTAAAGGAACGTTTGACGGTGATGGCCATGTTGTTACGATAAACGGGATAGATCCTGATTATGCAGTTTCAGCGACTACATATTATGCCGGACTTTTCGGTTATCTCAAGGGATCTGTATATAATGTGACTGTAGACGGAAAGATATCCGTTTCAAAGAATTACGCCTATGTTGGCGGTATCGCGGGATACTTTATGGCTGACTACAGTTCGATATACATACTAAACTGTGCAAACCGCGCTGATATAACAGTAACCGGTACGAACAGCAATGAAGGTGGTATAACAGGCTACATGAACAGCGATTATGCTTATCTTTACAATTGCTATAACGATGGAACGATAACTGCGTCTGAGTCTAACAGTAAAGTCGGTGGGATCAACGGAACAGCAAACGGAGGAAAGCGCTATTACTGCATAAATAATGGTACTGTGGCAGGAACTCCGGGTTCGAGCTATGCGACTTCTACTGAATGTTATGACTTTACTACAGGTGATGTGCCTGAGATGACACAGAGTGATATAGATAAGTGGAATGAGTCTGTTTCAAAATGGACATCTGCAGATAGTTTCTGGAATCTCGGAGCAGACGGAAAGCCTGTACCTTCGAGCTTTTGCAGCCATGAGCCTGCAGGTGACGGTGTAGTCACAGAGCCTACATGCACAGAAGATGGATATATTACATATACGTGCAAAAAATGCGGCGCTTCATACCGTACGGTCGGTAAGCTAGCTCTTGGACATGACATGTCAGAAACTGTAAAAGACGCTACGTGCACGGAGGCAGGCTCAAAGACTGAAAAGTGCAGCCGCTGCGATTTTGAGGAAACGATCGTAATACCTGCAAAGGGTCATACTGCCCTTGAGGGCAGCGAGAAGGACTGCGGAGCGTATTATGAGTATAAATGCAGCGAATGCTCTCTCATTTACCAGGTATGGAAGGACGAGAGGATGAGAGTCGTGACTTATTCGGGCGCTGAAGTGTCATTTTCGACAGGCGGCACATACGAATGGGTCTATGACGAGAGCGGAGACAGGATCAAGTCAACGAATCAGAAAAAGGGAAAGACATCATCGATAAGTGTCATGGCTGTAAAGTCTGATACTGACATACTTTTAAGCTTTGATTACGAAGCGTCTTCTGAAAGCAAGTATGATATTTTCAGCGCGACTCTTGACGCGGGAACTTCGTCTACTGTAAAGCTCGTTTCTGACAAGAGCGGAAATGATAAGGGAAGTTGCGATGATATAAAGCTCCTGGCGGGAACGCATACTGTCACGTTTAATTATACGAAGGATATCTCGAGTGATAAGAACGACGATACTGCATATGTAAAGAATGTAGTAATAACTCCTGCGGGCGGCTGCGCTCACAGGACTACGAGGACTGAATATGTAAGCGCCGGTGACGGCGACCACACTGTAAAGGTCATTTGTACAGATGAATGCAGACAGGAGCTGAGCTCAGAAAACGAGGCTCACAAGCTTACATATACTCATGTGGGTGGCAGCGCAACGCATAAGGCTGAGTGCGCTCTGTGCGGATATTCTGCAGTTAAGGACTGTGATTCGGCAGACTACTGCAGCGTGTGCGGATATGATAAGAGAGAAGGCGGAGCATTAAATCCGTATATCATCGATAGTGTTGACGACCTGAAAGCGCTTGCTGATGCTGTAAACAAGGGTCAGGATCAGGCAGGAAAATACTACAGACTTGATAAGGATCTTGAACTGCCGGGTGATTTTTCACCGATAGGACACTTTGAAAGCAGTCCGGTGAATGGTGAATATGCTTTTGCCGGTAATTTTGATGGTAATGGGCATTCAATAACTGTAAATATTACCGATCGTTCAGGATCGAATTCACGTGTTGGACTTTTCGGATCAGTAAGGGGTGCAAATGATGCTGTACCTGCAGTTATAAAGAATCTTGTAGTAAAAGGCAGCGTGCTCGTGGAAAATGGCGGATCGAATGCTGCAGGTATTGCGGGCAGGGCGGAAAATGCACGCATAGAAAACTGCGGAAATATGGCGTCAGTAACGAATAAGCATGAAACATCTGCTGCAGCAGGCATTATCGGACGTTCTGCAGGAAATGTCACTGTAACTGACTGCTTTAATACGGGAAGCATATCTGCGGGTCTTATATCTGCGGGTATAATAGCAAATTCTGACAGTGGAAACGGCGCTGTTGCAGTATTACATTCATATAATGTCGGTGCTCTTGCGATAACGAGCTCAGAAGGCGGAAATATCGGTGGTATTATAGGTACTGCATACAAGCAGTTAACTGTGACTGACTGCTATGCAGGAAATACAAAGAATTATTCGGGATTGAATGTCGGCGGTATAACAGGCGCGATCTCGCAGTCTATGACTATTACAAACTGCTTCTGGCAGTCAAGTGATAACGGACCGAAGAACTGGTATGGAGGTTCTTCAAGTTATGGTGTGAAAGCGGATGCTTCGATATTTGATTCATATACTGAGCTGCTCGGAGCAGACAGTGCAAAGAAGTTGGACGATGCATATTATAAGGTAAACAGCTTTGCTTCTGAGTATCCGCTGCTTAAGTGGCAGACTTCTGATGGAAGCGGAAATGTTAGCCATACTCACAGATATACTGTAACTGTTACAGACCCTACATGCAGTGAAAAGGGCTTTACTTCTTATGTTTGTGCCTGCGGATACAGCTATATCGATGACTTTACTGAAATGACGGCACATACATTTGGAGCGTGGACAGCTGATGAGGCTTCAGACCAGGGTTATACGCATACACATAAGTGCAGTGTGTGCGATGCTGCTGAAAGCGCTGAATGTGTATTCAGATGGACTGTCACGGAGCAGGCTAAACCTGGAGAACCGGGAACTAAAAAGGGTGTTTGCGTTTACTGCGGACGTGAAATAACAGACAGCTATGAAGTACGTTTTGATAAAGGGAGTGGAACTGCAAAGGATCCGTATATCATTTCTTCCGAAGCGGAGCTTCGCAGGCTTGCTGAGGATGTAAACAGCGGACTTTCTTATGCTGATACTTACTTTAAGATGAGTGATGACATTACTGTTTCTGCGGATACGCCATGGCCTGCAATAGGTGGCAAGGACGGAGCGTTCAGTGGACACTTTGATGGACTTGGACATCGTGTTACATTTAATATAAATTCTCCGGAAGAGGATTTCAGAGCTCTGTTTGGAAGGCTTTCCGGTGCTTCAGTAGAGCGCGTAATAGTTGCAGGAAGCATTACGGGCGGTTCATTTACTGCGGGTATCGCTGGCTACGCTAAGGATTCTGAGATAAGCTACTGTGGTAATGAAGCTTCACTTACGGGCGGCGCAAATCATACATATGCGCAGAATAAAGGCCCTGACCACGCCTACACTGCGGGTATCGCGGCGTATGCGACAGGAACTAAGATATCATTCTGCTATAACAGAGGAAATATTACAAACACGGCGTCAGCTGACGATGATTCGCGTTATACAGCGGGTATAGCAGGAGAAGCTGTGGGCTCTTCGACTATCAGATACTGCTACAATAATGCGATCATAAAAGCTGTTGACACGAGCGATAATTACTGCTACACAGCGGGTATCGCAGGAATGATGTGGACAGGAAGCCTTACATATTCTTACAATGTCGGCAAAGTCGAAAGCTTGGCTGAATATACAGGCGCTGTACTCGGAAGCGGAAAGTCAACTGCGCTTACGGGCGGCTATAATTATTATCTCGAGGGCTCTGCATCTAAGGGCGCAGGAATTGATGAGGATGCAGCTAACGGTCTGAGCGCTGTTGAAGCTGATGCGCTTAAGTCTGTTGACAGTGATGCAGGAAAGGTGCTTGAGTCAGGATTTGCAGCTGACGGAGTGTCAGGCAGTGATATAAATAATGGATATTTCATACTGAAATGGGAAAAGGATGCTGGATTTGAATATCAGCCGATATACGAGATATCAACAAAGGCAGACCTTGAGCTTTTCAGAAATATAGTACGCACAGGCTACGACTACAGAGGTGAGACTGTAACTCTTAAAAATGATATATCTCTGAATGATGGCGAGCTGTCAGAGCTCTGGCCTGGTATAGGTGATGTTTCCGGAGGACATTTATTTGCAGGAACGTTTGATGCAGGCGGCAACGAAATAAATGGTCTTGTGCTCTATGCTATGGATGAGACAGCAGGCTTCTTTAATGCGATATCTGAGACTGCTGTTGTCAAGGGTCTTACGTTAAGGGGCATTGCAACAGGCTATAATTCTATTGTAGGATCAGTTGCAGGCCTTAACTACGGCGGAACTATAGAAAACTGCGTTTCATACGTTGATATAACTACGGATCAGCAGCGCACTCTGAATGAATTTATCGGAGGTATAGCCGGTCAGAATGTCGGAACTATAAAGAACTGTGAAAATTACGGCGAAATAACGCTGTATAATGGCGCTATGGACGGCCCTGCGGGCGGTATTGCCGGAAATAATGAAGGAAGTATCGTATCGTGCTCTAACTACGGAGTAATAACAGGTGCGGATAAGACAGGCGGTATTGCGGGCAAGTGTGAGATGCTGTATGCAAAGTCTTCTGATATCCTGATAAAGGACTGCGGAAACTACGCGCAGGTAAGAGGCTTTGATTATGTTGGCGGTATAGTCGGAGCATCGTTCAGCCTGCCTGTTACGATAGAAGGATGCACTAACAAGAAAAATGTTACTGCACAGGGCGATTATGTCGGAGGCATCATTGCTTATATGGGCAGCGGAAGTGACGATAATACAGGTGACATAACTTACGGAAAGGCTGAAATAAATAACTGCTACAATCTTGGCGAGGTAACAAGTCTCTGTGCGCCGTCACTCGATGCAGATTCAGGAACTACTACAGCTACAGGTTATTATATAGGCGGCATAGTCGGCAGAGCTATGCTGAGAGAGCTGAAGGCAGTAAACTGCTATAATACTGGAATGGTAAGAGGCGCGAGTGATAACACTGAGGAGCTTGGAGCAATAGCAGGCTTTATGACAGGAGCTGCTGAAAACTGCTATTACAGGGATATAATACCATCTGTATATGGCAATAAAATGGCAGATATCAGGATGCGTTCTGTGAATATGCCTGAGCTTCTCGGCAGTGCATATAAGAATAACACAGGTTATCCGCTTCTGAACTGGGAGATATCTGAGACTGCTGAAGAGGATATGATGACTGTAACATTCTCTCCTGCTGACGGAGATGGAGCAGTAACGTGGAATGCAGCTAAGAACAGTTCTGTAGAACTTCCTGCAAACATATTTGGTGGTGATGTATGGAAGCTTGACGGAAAAAACTACACTCCTGGCGATAACTTTATGACAGGTGTGGTATCACTGACGTTTACGAGCGGTACGGCTTCTGGTAGTTCATCTGGCGGTGGCGGAGGAACTTCAGGAGGCTCAGGCGGCGGAGGCGGTGGTACTTCCGGTGGCGGAGCTTCGTCAGGAGGCTCTGTTGGCGGCGGTTCAGCTGTTACAGAACCGAAGCCTGATACAGGTAATACAGTGAAGAAACTCTACGATGACGTGAACAGCAGCGACTGGTTCAATGATGCTGTAAATTATGTTACAGAAAAGGACCTTATGAGCGGTACAGGCGCATCTACATTCAGTCCAAAGACTGAAACTACAAGAGGAATGCTCATGACTATACTCGCGCGTATGTCAGGCGAGGATACATCAGGCAGCAGTCCGTGGTACAAGAAGGGGCTCGATTGGGCTGTAGCAAAGGGCGTTTCAGACGGAACTGCTCCAGAAAAGCTCATGACGAGAGAACAGCTCGCTACTATGCTTTATCGCTACGCAGGCTCGCCTGATACGAACGGCAGCCTTGCAGCGTTCAATGACGCAGGCGATGTGAGCGGATATGCTCAGACTGCTGTGAAATGGGCTGTAGAAAAGGGCATCGTGACAGGAAAGAGTGCGAATACGCTCGATCCTAAGAGCAGTGCAACACGCGCAGAGCTTGCGGCAATGATCCAGAGGTACACGGCACTTACAGCTTAGTTGGTGGACTGAAGGAATAACGATAAAAACAGGATAATATTTAACAGATAAGGGAACAGGATCGTTTTGTCGGGAACGGCAGAGCGGTCCTGTTTTTATTTTTGGAAACAGGACCGCAGTTCAGCCGGTGACGGCTGCAGCTATGGAAATATTACATTGTAACTGTTATATTTGATGTTATTGATTGATTACGAATGGTTTTGATTAATTACGTTTAAAAAAGAACAAATATCTGCAAAAATAAGCATAAAAATAGATTTTTAGACGAAATGCTGATATATTATCAATAATAGGTTTAGTATGTTTTTAAAAGAGAAAAAGGATGGAGAACATTTATGATTGAAAATGTGAGAAGAACATTTTTCAAAAGTAAAATGCGTAAGCCACTGGCTGTTTTGCTGAGCATGGCGATGATATTCACCATGTTCCCGATGACGGCTATGGCAGCTGCGTCTGATACTGTAAAAATACAGATAACAGACAGTGAGGGCAAGACCGCTACACTGGCGACATGGACGTATGACAGTGTGCATGAGACTTATACGGATAACGCTACGGGGCAGGAGCTGCCGATAGTGAAGGATCTTACTGCTGAGTCGAACCTTAAGGGAACGGTGAATGGGCAGGAGTATGATTTCAGTGACATAGGGGCGCTGGCGTATACGGGCAGCAACATGAATCCTAATGATTGCAGAGCTATTGCGGTTGCAACAAAGGGAATAATGCTCGATGATGTGTACAGCTATGCGGGTGAGCTGCTTGATAAGAATAGTGGTACAAATGTACTGAAATCTGATTATGTAAAGATGAAGGTAGCGTCGTCTGACAGTAGTTCTTCTCATGGCGGAGCTTCAAATGAATATACATATTCGGAGTATTGGGGTGCAGTGAAATATTATTATCCTGCGTGGTATGATGATACGAGCACTTCTGAAGGCAGCAGCGAAGGTATAGGAAACAGGGGTATCGTTTCTGAAGCTGACCAGCAGGGCGGATGTGTCGTTCCTACGGTCCTTGCTATAAAGGGGTATCATGAAAAGGCTGCAGATGATACTGCTACAAAGGCTGCAAATAAAATAAAGGCGTTGGCAGCAAAGAGCGATACTGAAAAGGCGCTCAGGATGCTGACAGGTCAGAAGCAGGGCGGAGAAGATTTTAATGCTGATGCTAACCTCGGATTTAACAGTGTTCAGAATATAAAGCTGATAAAATTTACACTTGATAAAACTTTTGCTGATGCAGGATTGAATGATATTACGG
>CAVGAH010000069.1:0-10665 GCA_963627215.1 bacterium
TGCACGCAGCATCCCATTCTGTGACCGCGGAGCGACCTGCATGCCCGTCCGCCTGTATCGGCGTCCTGCATTTACAAAAAAGTATACTTTTTAAACAGTATAATTACAGCATAAATAATTGTAAAGATAAAGCGCGCAAAAAACGGAGCACTGTACTCTGTTCCTGTGCTCCGTCTGATAAAACATTATTTATTTTTTGTATTACTTTTCTATCTTCCTCTGCGCTTATTACGCGAAGCTTTTCTGCCGAGGAACGGGCCGCCTGACTTTTTCCTTTTGCGACCGTCAAACGGGAAGCCGCGGTCTGCCGCTTCTTCGTCTGCAGCTCCGCCGCGGTCAAAGAACTTTCTGCCCTCTGGCTTATTTTTGTCCTTACCTTCTTTTTTGTGACGGTCGTTCTCAGCGCTGCGTCTGCCAGCTCCGAAGCCCTTTGACTTCTTTGCGCCCTTGCTGCCGCCGCGCTTTTTCTTTGAAGCAACTTCAAATGAAACGCCTCTGCCCGCATGAGTAAAGCCCTTCATCGCATCCATTACTTCCTCAACATGCTCGCGAGGTATATCTACGAACGCGAAATTCTTATGCAGCTCTATAGAGCCGATCATGCGTCCGCTGAGCGATGAACGTGAAGCGATACCCTTTACGATATTAGACTCCTTAAGTCCGTCCATTCTGCCCGCGTTTATAAACAGGCGTACCATGTCGAGCTTAGAGTACTCAAAGTCCTCATCATCGAAATCCATGCGCTCGTAATCCTTTTCCTCAAGCTCGCTGAACGCCAGCTTAAATAGAGCCGCCGCAACATCGTTTGCAGTGATATAGACCTCTTCAGCCTCCGCATCGCGGATTATGCGGTCGATAACAGACAGATACTTTTCGCCGTCACCCTGCATAGCCAACTGCTTAACACGGTCAGCCGCAGCAGTAGTCCTTATAGCCTCTACATCCTCTATTGCAGGCGGCTTCGCGCGCTCTATCTGCGATTTAGTATAGCGCATTATCTCGCGCAGCTTCATCATGTCGCGGCCGAATACGAACGAATAAGACTTGCCGACATTGCCTGCGCGGCCTGTACGTCCTATACGGTGAACGTACTGTTCAGGATCCTCAGGTATATCATAATTGAAAACAGCCTCAACGCCGCTTACGTCGATACCTCTCGCAGCAACATCCGTAGCGACGAGTATCTGAGTGATGCCATGGCGAAACTTGTTCATAACGCGGTCACGCTCGTTCTGCTTCATGTCGCCGTGAAGCGCGTCAGCCGCATAGCCGCGATCCTGCAGGCGCGACGTAACATCGTCTACTCTGCGCTTTGTATTACAGAACACGAGGCACAGTGTAATGTTGTTTACATCTATGAGACGGCAAAGCAGCTCGACCTTCGACGCTTCCCTTACTTCTATATAGTACTGGTCTATAAGCTCCACAGTCAGCTCCTTACGGGCGATCTGGATGTGAAGCGGGTCGTTCTGATAACGCTGAGTCAGCATCATTATCTCAGGCGGCATAGTCGCAGAGAACAGCATCATCTGCTTTTCCTCAGGCGCTTCTGCCAGTATAGTATCGATGTCCTCGCGGAAGCCCATGTTGAGCATCTCGTCAGCCTCGTCGAGCACGATCATCTTGAGATCGTCAAATCTCAGCGTGCGGCGGCGCATATGGTCCATGATACGGCCCGGCGTGCCGATGATTATCTGCGGCTTTTTCTTGAGCGCGTTTATCTGAGTCTCTATGTGCTGGCCGCCATATATAGCGAGTATACGCAGCCCGTGAGTATATTTAGAGACCTTCTTGAGCTCGTCAGCGACCTGTATCGCAAGCTCTCTCGTCGGACATAAAACGAGCACCTGCGCCGAACGTGCCTCGCGGTCGCACATCTCGATAGCAGGTATGCCGTAAGCGCATGTCTTGCCCGTTCCCGTCTGTGCCTGACCTATAACGTCGCGGCCCGTCATGACTGCAGGTATCGCCTGGCTCTGTATCGGAGTCGCTTCAGTAAAGCCCATTTCGTCAAGTGCTCTTAATATTTCATCTGAAATGTTCAGAGTATTGAATTTTACATTTTCCATCAAATAATTTTCCCTTCGATTATATTACTGTACTTATACTACTGTACTTATACTACTGTACTAATAAAAATATACAACTTGTAATAATGTGATTTATATTCATCAGCGCGCCCGGTGCGCCCGAAAATACGCCGCCGCGGTACACGCGAGATATTACGCCCTGTTAAAAGCTCTAATATTTATTTATACCACATGTCAGAATATGCGTCAAGAAAATATGAAAAGCGGCAGCGCCCTGATACCGTTTCTGCGATATCTCATGCGCTGCCGCCATTCATTCGTTATTCATTAATTTATTCGTTCTTGATCCGTTTACAATTACACCCTTTTGCCTATACCGTCAACGATATAGCTTACAATGCCCTCGCTGTTCCACTGAGGACGGATAAATCCGAATCGCTCTTTTACGTACTCAGTAGGAAAATTCGGCTGTCTCATCATTCCGAGGAACGGGAGCAGACTCAATATCAGGAACGGCATCATCCTGCGGTCTATATCTTCCCTGAATTCACCGCTGCGCTGTCCTTCTGTGATTATATCGTCAAGAATGTCCAATTCATTTTTGATGTTCTGAAAGACTATCGCTGCGACTCTGTCATCTGCGACCTTATCAAGCGAATCCTCTATAGTATCGCTCCTGCACATGTTTATGAATCTGTCCTGCATCATCATTTTTGTGTTTACCATTATGCTTGTAAATTCTTCAGCGCTGTGCTCAAGAAATACTCTGAGCTTCGATACGGCATCATGCTCCTTTTCGAGCTTTTCAGCCATTCCTGAACGGAACCTTTCAAAGATCTCGTTCATCCACTCTATAACTATATCGTCCTTGCTTTCAAAGTACTCGTAGACAGTCCCCTTTGCCACGCCTGCAGCCTTTGCTATATCTATGATCTTTGTACTCTCTATGCCGTTCGAGACGAATAATTTACCGGCTTCATCAAGAATTCTGTTTCGCTTCTCTCTGCGCCTTTCTTCTTTCACGTTTTTCACGCTTTCCGGCCTCCTTTGCGAGCCAGAGGGTCTCCTCATATAATTTTACCTTTTTCTTTGCGCGTCTTCTGTTGCTGCTCTTTGTTTCCATGTCATCTACTATAGAATAAAGTATCGGTACAAGGAAGAGCGTTACTATCGTCGATGCGATAAGACCACCTATTACAGAAATTCCCATAGGTGCCATTATTTCCATACCATCACCTATACCGAGCGCCATCGGCACCATACCGAGAACTGTAGTCATCGTAGTCATAAGGATAGGTCTCATTCGCGCCTGACCTGCCGTGGCTATCGCATCGTCGCGTCCCATGATCTTCTTGTTCTGGTTTATGAACTCTACAAGCAGGATCGCGTTGTTTACTACGATACCGACCAGCATGATAAGTCCTATGAATGACGGCATCGAAAGCGTCTTACCCGTGAGGAAGAGCGCGAAGAACGCACCTGACATCGCAAACGGTATCGACATCATTACCATTATCGGGAGTATGAACGACTCGAACTGTGACGCGAGCACTATGTATACGAGAGCGAGCGATACCACGAGAGCAAGGAGAAGGTCGCTGAACGATTCCATCATCTGCTGCTGCATACCGTCCTCAGAGTAGCTTACGCCGTCGTCAAACATAAACTGATCCGCAACGTTCATTACTTCCTTTGTAGCGTCTGTAGACTTTACGCCATCCTTGAACGTTATATTTACCGCGCTCTGCATCTCCTGATTTACTCTTGTTATAGATGTAGGAGCGTTGTCATACTGGAATGTCGCTATCTGGCCTACAGGAACGTCACCCATAGGTGATGTTATCGTTATCGCCTTCATGTCTTCTACTGAAGTCGCGTACTTGTCTGAGAGCGACAGATTTATATCTATATCATTTCCGTTTACTCTGAGCTCCGTAGAAGTGCTTCCGCTGAGCGCATTGTTGAGCGCCGTAGCTACCTGATATGTAGTCAGGCCGTAATGAGAAGCTGTGCTTCTGTTGAGTATTACCTTTACTTCAGGCGAGCCTTCTTCTACATCAGTATCTACTTCCGATACGCAGTCGAGTTCTCTTATCTGGTTTGCGAGCTGTACCGCGTTATCAGAAACTATGTCTATGTCAGAGCCGTTTATATCAAGAGTCAGGTCTGATCCTCCGAGCGATGTAGTACCCATAGAGCTTGTGAGCTCATACGAAACATCTGCGCCTGCGAGATCCTTGAAATGATCCTTCATTTCGTTCATTACTTCCTTAGTTGAGCGAGTCCTGTCATCCTTGAGGACTACGCTTACAGAATTTCCGGAAGACATAAGGCTGCTGGCAGCCGAGCTGCTTCCTACGCTGAGCGTTACATGATCGAGCTCAGGTATTTCATTGAGCACATATTCCTCGAGAGGCTGTATGTAAGCATCCTGCTCTTCCAGCGATGTGCCTTCAGGCATAGATACCGTTACAGAGAAGGAACCCTCATCCATATCAGGGATAAGCTCCCAGCCTACCATCGAAACGAGCGATATTGAAGCCGCAAATATTACTACGAACAGCGCTATTATGCGTTTTCTTCTCTTGAGCGCTCCGCGCATCAGATGACCGTAGCCATCGATCATCCAGTTAAGGAATCTTGTAAACAGATTTATTATCTTAAATCTGTAGAAGAATTTTCCTATTTTTATATAATCCTCTGAAACAGAGCCATCGAGCAGCTTTGAGCAGAGCATCGGTACTATCGTGAGCGCTACAACGAGTGAGCAGAGGAGCGCTGCTATGATAGTGAATGAGAAATCCCGGAACATCATGCCCGCAAGACCGCCCGAAAGCGCTATAGGCAGATATACTACGATACTCGTAAGGGTCGAAGCCATTACCGCAAGGCCTACCTCGCTGCTGCCCTTTATGGCAGCCTCCTCCGCATTAAGTCCTTGCTTGTTCCGGGTGAATATATTTTCCAGTACTACTACCGAGTTATCGACCAGCATACCTATGGCAAGCGTGAGCGAGCCGAGCGTCAGCATGTTGAGCGACATATCAAGCACCTTCATTACGCAGAACGTAGCAAGGATCGAAGTCGGTATTGAAATACCGATAACGAGAGTCGATCTGATATTCCTCAGGAAGAAGAATATTATGATGACTGCGAGTATCGCTCCCTGTACTGCAGTGCTTGCTACAGAGCTTATAGACTGTCTTACGAAGTCTGACTGGTCAAAGCCGATCTGGATGTTTACCTGATCTCCGTACTTTGCCTTTATATCTTCTATTTCCTTTTGGACCGCGTCCGAAAGGTCTACTATGTTGGCCCCTGATGATTTTGTTATATACAGACCTACAGCCTGATTTCCGTCCATTCTCGTTATAGACTCAGCGTCAGAGTCAGCTTCAGTTATCTGCGCTACGTCAGCGAGAGTTATTATGCTTCCGTCTCCGAGAGTGAGCGGTATTTCCTTTATATCGTTTATGCTCTGGAACTCACCGAACGTCTTTACTGTGATGTCGGTATTTCCGTTTGAGATAGTTCCGCTCGGATAGCTGATATTTTCAGCCGAAAGTATCTGGCTTACAGTAGCCATCGTAAGACCGTAGCCCTGAAGCTTATCCTGATCGAATTTTACCTGTATCTCCTTCTGCGTTGAACCCATTACATTTACCTGGGCTACGCCTGAGATCCTTTCGAATCTGCTTGAAATGTTATCCTCAACGAATGAGCCCAGCTCAGAGATATCCATATCCGACGATACGAAAAGCTGCATTACAGGCATGGAGTTCATGTTGAGCTTCATGATAGTCGGCGATGATGCGTCATCAGGCATCTGCATCTGAGCCATCGACAGCTTTTCTCGCATGTCTAATGTTGCAAAGTTCAGGTCAGTTCCCATATCGAACTCTACCATTACTATCGCTGCGTTTTCAGATGATATAGATGTAATGTTCTTTACGCCTTCTACAGAAGCGAGCGAGCCCTCCATCTTTTCAGTGACCATCTGCTCTACTTCCTCAGGACCCGCGCCTGCGTATGTAACCATTGCTATCGCGTAAGGATATTCCATGTCAGGCATGAGCGCCTGCGGCATTTTAAACATTGAAACAGCGCCGAGCAGTATGACCGCTACAAGCGCCATTATCATAGTTACAGGACGCTTTACTGATAATTTTGAGATCATATTCTTTCTTTACCTCTGCTTCCTGCCTACACTATTTAACAACGTGTACCTTTTCGCCGTCCTCAACGTATGTCTGGCCTTTTACTACTATCGTTTCCCCTGTGCTGAGTCCTGATGTGATCTCAGCCGTAGTGCCGTTGTCGATGCCTACCTCAACGCTCTTGAGCGATACAGTCTCGCCGTCGCTGTTCATAACTACGACCTTCTTTTCTCCGGAGCTTGTTATTACTGCGTCAGAAGGAACTGCTACAACGTTTTCCTTTCTTGCAGATATCAGTCTTACCTCTGCGAACATTCCGGCCTTTATAACGCCCTGAGGGTCATTTACCTTTATAGTTACCGGGTAAGTATATGTTCCCTGAGTAGGCGCTTCTGATATCTGAGTTATAGTTCCTGTGAACGGCTCGTCAGACGCTGACTTTATGCTTACGTTTACAGTGTCGCCTACCTTTACGCTGCTTATGAGATATTCTGAAAGCGAAGCGCTGAGCTCGAGAACTGATGTATCAGAAATGACTACCGCAGCCATAGACTGTCCTGCGAGACCTCCTGCTACTACGTTCACTGCAGTTACGTATCCCCCTGACGGAGCAGTTACAGTATAGTAGCCGAGTGCGTCTGATGCCTGCTGTGCGCTGAGACGAGCCTGGTCGAGCTGTATCTTTGTCGTATTGTATGTATTTTCCAGCTGTTCTACATCTGTTTGGGCTGCTGCGCCTGCTTCGTAGAGCGCCTTCGTTCTTTCAAGATTCGTCTGTATGAGCGCCAGCGAATCCTCAAGATTCTTTATATTCAGCTGAGCCTGCTGATACTGTATATCAGCCTGGTCGCTGTCTATAGTAAAGAGCGTCTGACCGGCAGTTACCGTATCGCCTACCTCTACAAATACCTGCTTTACTTCGCCTGACGCCATAGGCATTACATTTATCGTATCCTTTGCCTGTATGCGGCCTGCGAGCGGCGTAGTCATCTCGACTGAACCCAGAGCTACAGTCTGCGTCTTTACGTTCGTGAGGACAGCTTCCTCTTCATCAACAGTCTTTGACTGGAGCTGTACAGCTCGCACTATACCGAGCACTATGAGTACTGCTATGATGAGTATGAATATCTTTGAGCCGATACCTCTCTTTGGCACATTCGCCTTCGCCTGCGCCATGCCGCTCTTTATATCCTCCATCATATCGGCTGCTTCTGCTGCGCCTGCCGAAGCAGCTTCGTCTCTGAGCTTCAGTATAGCCTCTGTCTCAGGGTCGAACGCGCCCGCGCCCTCCTCCTGAGCCTGAGCTGACTGAGCATCCTGACCGTCGAGCTGATCATTAATATTTTCCTTGCCCATAAAGTCTCCTTTCGATCTTATTACTTATTCATCATGATTCGATAAAATTTCACGTCGTTTATATTCAATACCCCGGGTGGACACAAAATTTTTCTGACCCATGGGTCAGATTTATATCTATGATAAACGCGGGAATGTTGATTGTCAACATAAAAATAAGGCTGAAATGCATTTTTTGACCCATGGGTCAGTAGCAAAAATAAAAAGCCGATGGGAGCATATGCGGTAATGATACCGCTCTCCCGTCGGCTCAAAAGGATATTAATGAACACTCTGCCGGCTGACAGCCTTCATAAACATATATTGCTCAATTGTTAATTATTACTCAGTTCTGAACGTAAGACCGTCGTCAGCTGCGTCGATGATTATCTTATTGCCGTCCTTAGCGCTGCCTCTGATTATCATTTCAGCTATTGCAGTCTCAACATGCTTCTGCATGTAACGCTTTACAGGTCTTGCGCCGTAATGCGGATCGTAAGCTTCGCGCGCTACGAGCTCCTTGGCTGCAGTAGTCATTTCTGCGCTCATATCTCTGTCCGCAAGACGCTTTTCGAGTCCGGCGAGGCTGAGATCGATTATACGGTGTATCTGCGACTCAGTAAGAGGCGAGAATACAACGATGTCATCGACACGGTTTATAAACTCAGGTCTGAAGTTCTTCTTGAGCTCTTCTATTACTCTTTCCTTTACATCAGTATCTATAGTCCCGTCCTGATGAATATTTTCTGTCAGGTACGCGCTGCCGATATTTGATGTCATTATTACTATAGTATTCTTAAAGTCTACAGTCCTGCCCTGATTGTCTGTCAGACGTCCGTCGTCAAGCAGCTGGAGCAGTATGTTGAATACGTCAGGATGAGCCTTTTCTATCTCATCAAACAGTATTACGCTGTACGGATGACGTCTTACCGCTTCAGTAAGCTGACCGCCCTCATCATATCCTACATATCCCGGAGGCGCACCGATGAGTCGTGACACTGAATGCTTTTCCATGTATTCCGACATATCGATACGTACCATGTTCTTTTCTGTATCGAATAACGCTTCGGAAAGCGATTTTGCAAGCTCTGTCTTACCTACGCCTGTAGGTCCCATGAATATGAACGATCCTATCGGACGATTTATATCCTTCAGGCCTGCGCGCGCTCTGATAACAGCCTCAGAAACTGCTTCTACCGCCTCGTCCTGACCTATTACTCTTCTATGGAGCTCTTCAGGCAGATGTATGAGCTTTTCACGCTCTGCTTCTACGAGCTTTGCTACAGGGATGCCGGTCCACTTTGAAACTACCTCTGCGATCTCAGGCTCGTCTACTTCTTCCTTGAGCAGGCGGTCATCGTCGTTTGCGTGTTCCTTGTATGCTGCGAGCTTTGCTTCGAGCTCAGGCAGCTTGCCGTATTTTAACTGCGCGAGGAGCTCAAGGTTATAGTTACGTTCAGCTTCTTCCATCTGATGCTTTACGTCCTCTATATCCTGCTTTATCTTCTTGCCCTCGGCAATGTCATTCTTTTCCTTTTCCCACTGGGCGCGCATAACGTCGCTCTTGTCCTTGAGCTCGGAAAGTTCTTTTTCTATGTTTGCAAGGCGCGCCTGCGAGGCTGCGTCGTCTTCCTTACCGAGCGCCTGCTTTTCGATCTCGAGCTGCATCATCTTTCTTGATATCTCATCGAGCTCTGCAGGCATCGAGTCTATTTCTGTTCTGATGAGCGAAGCTGCTTCATCCATAAGGTCTATGGCTTTATCAGGCAGGAATCTGTCGCTTATATACCTGTCAGACAATGTAGCGCAGGCTATAAGTGCGTTATCTGTTATCCTTACGCCGTGATGTATCTCGAAACGCTGTTTCAGACCACGCAGTATCGAAATCGTATCTTCTACTGTAGGCTGGTCTACTATTATCTTCTGGAAACGACGTTCGAGCGCCTTATCCTTTTCGATGTTCTTTCTGTACTCGTCAAGCGTAGTAGCGCCTATGCAATGCAGCTCGCCTCTTGCCAGCTTTGGCTTGAGCAGGTTGCCGGCATCCATAGAGCCTTCTGTCTTGCCTGCGCCTACGATAGTGTGTATTTCATCTATGAAGAGGATTATCTTACCGTCAGACTTTTCTATTTCATTAAGTACTGCCTTCAGACGTTCCTCAAACTCTCCTCTGAACTTAGCGCCCGCTATCAGCGCACCCATATCGAGCTCAAATATCGTCTTGTCCTTTAAGCCCTCAGGAACATCGCCGTTTAATATACGCTGCGCCAGACCTTCTACTACCGCAGTCTTACCTACGCCAGGCTCGCCTATGAGCACCGGGTTGTTTTTTGTACGGCGTGAAAGTATCTGGATAGTATGACGTATCTCAGAATCACGTCCGATAACAGGGTCGAGTCTGCCTTTTCTTGCTTCTTCTACAAGGTCACGACCGTATTTTTCGAGCGCTTCGTAATTGTCCTCAGGGTTTGAGCTTGTGACTCTCTGATTGCCTCTTACTTTTGAGAGCGCCTGAAGGAATTTATCCTTTGTAATACCGTACTTGCCGAATATCTTAGCTGACGAAGTGTTTTTCTCTCCGAGAAGCGCGAGGTAGAGGTGTTCTACGCTTACGAAATCGTCCTTGAACTCTTCAGAGATCTTTTCTGCATCCATGAGCAGCTTGTTGAATCTCGTTGAAGCGTAGAGCTGACCGCCGCCCTGTACTTTAGGGAGCTTGTCGAGCTCTGCCTGAACGTCGTTTATCATGGCCTGCTTTGGCATCTGCATGTATTCCATGAGTCTGCCTATGAGACCCTGATCCTGCTTGAGCAGAGCCAGATGAAGATGCTCGCCCTCGAGCTGCTGGTTTCCGTTTTCTATTGCGATATTCTGGCAGTCAACTACTGCTGACCGGGCTTTTTCAGTGTATTTATCAAAGTTCATATACTCTCATCTCCTTTATATATCCCGATAAGATAAAATGTAATAAACATATTTTCTAAATTTATTTCCTGTTTTAATTTTACCCTCCTGCGAGCCTCCTTAATCAGGAATTTCACAAAACATTATATTTTTTGTAAGTACAGGACGCCTCTTGTTGCCTGCGAAATATACGTAACGCTCCGTGGTGTAGGGAACTCCAACTACGCTTATCCGTATAT
>CAVGAH010000070.1:0-4668 GCA_963627215.1 bacterium
GGAAAGAGTAATAGTAACTCAGTTGGTAAGGTCACCTGGACCATACTATGCTGTTACTGCAGATAAATCAAATAACAGCCTTTTCTCAACGACCATCATTCCTAACAGAGGTGCATGGCTTGAGTATGAAACAGACTCCAACGAGATCATCTCTGCAAGAGTTGACCGTACAAGAAAGCAGCCTGTTACTACATTATTAAGGGCGTTTGGATTTGGAACTGATGAAGAGATCATCAATACATTCGGTCCTGACGAGAGACTTTTAAAGACTCTTGAAAGAGACACAACAAACAATTACGAAGAAGGCTTAAAGGAAATATACAAGAAGCTGCGTCCGGGCGAGCCACCTACAGTGGAAAGCGCTAAGTCACTGCTCGATTCGCTGTTTTTTGACCCTAAGCGTTATGATCTTGCGAAGGTCGGAAGATATAAGTATAATAAGAAGCTTTGTCTTTCAAACAGAATAGTGGGTTGCACCCTCGCAGAGGACGTTGTAGATGAAACTACAGGCGAGCTCTTCGCTTCAGAAGGCGAAGTTGTTTCACGTGAACTTGCTTCATCTATTGAAAATGCCGGAATCGTTTACGTATGGGTGTATGATGCCCATGAGCTTAACAAAAAAGTCAAGGTTATAGGTAATAACTTTGTAGATATAAGCGCTTATATAGATTTTGACCTTTCTGACACTAAGGTGCCTGATAAGGTCTATTATCCTGTGCTTATGGAAGTCCTTAAGGAAAATGAAGGCGCAGACGAAGCTTCTATGAAGAGAATACTTCATGCAAGGCGTCATGAGCTTTCACCTAAGCATATCCTTCTTGAGGATGTAGTTGCTTCTGTCAGCTATATACTCGGTCTTAACCACGGTATCGGTACTGTTGATGATATCGACCACCTCGGCAACAGAAGACTCAGAACTGTAGGAGAGCTTCTCCAGAACCAGTTCAGGATCGGTCTTGCCAGAATGGAAAGAGTAGTTAAGGAAAGAATGAATATCCAGGATGTCGAGGCAGCTACGCCTCAGGCATTAATGAATATCAGACCTGTTACAGCTGCAATAAAGGAATTCTTCGGAAGTTCACAGCTGTCACAGTTCATGGACCAGAACAATCCTCTCAGTGAACTTACTCACAAGAGAAGACTGTCTGCACTTGGTCCTGGCGGTCTTTCAAGAGAAAGAGCCGGATTCGAAGTTCGAGATGTACACCATTCTCATTACGGAAGAATGTGCCCTATCGAGACACCTGAAGGTCCTAATATCGGTCTTATCGGTTCTCTTACAACATTCGGTCGTGTAAATGAATATGGCTTCATAGAAACTCCTTACAGACTGGTAGATAAGGAAACAGGTGTCGTTACAGATACTATCCATTATCTTACAGCTGATGAAGAAGAGCCTATGATAATCGCACAGGCCAACGAGCCGCTTGATGAACAGCACAGATTCGTAAATGCGAAGGTTGCTTCAAGAGGTGTAGGCGGTGAGATAGATCTCGTTCCAAGAGAAAAGATCGACTACATGGACGTATCTCCAAAGCAGGTAGTATCACTCGCTACAGCACTCATACCGTTCCTCGAACACGACGATGCCAACCGTGCCCTGATGGGTGCGAACATGCAGCGTCAGGCAGTACCTCTGCTTATCTCAGATGCGCCTATTGTTGGTACAGGCATGGAAGCTGTTGCTGCACATGACTCACGTGTAGTTGTTATTACAAAGGCTGCAGGTGTAGTTGAATTTGTAGATGCGAAGACTATTAAGATAAGACGCGATGACAACGACCAGATAGATACTTATAATCTGCTCAAGTTTAAGCGTTCTAACCAGGGAACATGCATAAATCAGAGACCTATCGTAAGCAAGGGCGAGCATGTCGAGGAAGATGAAATAATAGCAGATGGTCCTTCAACAGACCACGGCGACCTCGCACTCGGAAGAAACATGCTTGTAGGCTTCATGACATGGGAAGGTTACAACTACGAGGATGCTATCATCCTTAACGAAAGACTTCTCATGGACGATGCTCTGACATCTATACATGTAGAAGAATATGAATCAGAGTCAAGAGATACAAAGCTCGGACCTGAAGAAATAACAAGAGACATACCTAACGTTGGTGATGACGCTCTGCGTGACCTCGACGAAGACGGTATTATAAGAATAGGCGCAGAAGTAAATGCGTCAGATATACTTGTAGGTAAGGTAACACCTAAGGGTGAAACTGAGCTTACTGCTGAAGAAAGACTCTTAAGAGCTATCTTTGGCGAAAAGGCAAGAGAAGTGAGAGATACATCACTCAGACTCCCTCACGGTGAGACCGGTATCGTTGTTGACGTAAGAGTATTCTCAAGAGATAACGGCGATGAACTCCCACCAGGAGTAAACAAGCTCGTAAGATGCTATGTCGCAACAAAGAGAAAGATCAATGTCGGCGATAAGATGGCCGGAAGACACGGTAACAAGGGTGTAATCTCACGTATCCTTCCGCAGGAAGATATGCCGTTCACAGAAGACGGTACAACTCTTGAAGTCATGCTTAACCCATTGGGCGTACCTTCTCGAATGAATATCGGTCAGGTCCTCGAAACACACATCGGTCTTGCTGCAAGACGCAAGGGATGGTATATTGCGACACCTGTATTCGACGGTGCATTCGAAGAAGATATCCAGGAACTGTTTAAGGAGACAGGAATACCTCCTACAGGCAAACTCTGGATGCGTGACGGAAGAACAGGTGAATATTTCGACAACCCTGTAACAGTAGGTATCATGTACATGCTGAAGCTGCACCATCTCGTAGATGATAAGATCCATGCAAGAAGTACAGGTCCGTATTCTCTGGTAACACAGCAGCCTCTGGGTGGTAAAGCTCAGTTCGGCGGACAGCGTTTCGGAGAAATGGAAGTATGGGCTCTTGAAGCGTACGGCGCTGCTTATACTCTTCAGGAGATACTGACTGTTAAGTCAGATGACGTTGTAGGTCGTGTTAAGACATATGAAGCTATCGTAAAGGGTGAAAACATTCCTGAACCGGGTATCCCTGAGTCATTCAAGGTACTTATAAAGGAAATGCAGAGTCTCGCGCTTGATGTAAAGGTACTGAATGAAGCCGGCGAAGAGGTCGAATTACAGGAATCATATGAATATGAAACCGCGCCTGATCTTGAAAAGATAATTTCCGAAGATGCCGGAAAGTCTTCTAAAGATGAATATCTGGAAGAAGGTTCCGGTTTTATGGAAGAAAAGACAGATGACGAAGACGAAAATGATGACGCCTTCGCTCCTGACGAAGATGATGATATGATGTTTAATGATGATGCTGACGACTTCCTCGATGAGGAATAGTCAGTTCATCAGAACTGATTCAATAAACCGTTTCAATTTGATATAAAGAGAAAAGGGGGAGACACTCCTTGTACGAATTAAACAATTTTGAAGCATTACAGATAAGTCTCGCATCTACTGAAAAGATCAGAAGCTGGTCAAGAGGCGAGGTCAAGAAGCCTGAAACTATAAACTACAGGACACTCAAGCCTGAAAAGGACGGTCTTTTCTGCGAAAGGATATTCGGACCTCAGAAGGACTGGGAATGCCACTGCGGAAAGTATAAGAGAATAAGATACAAGGGCATCGTCTGCGACCGCTGCGGAGTTGAGGTAACTAAAGCAAAGGTACGTAGAGAACGTATGGGTCATATCGAGCTTGCTGCTCCTGTATCTCATATTTGGTACTTTAAGGGCATTCCAAGCAGAATGGGTCTTGTTCTTGACATGTCACCCAGAAACCTTGAAAAGGTCCTGTATTTTGCGGCTTACATCGTAACTGACCCTGGTCAGGGAACAGGCCTTGCTTATAAGGAAGTCCTGACTGAAAATCAGTACAGAGAAGCAAGAGACAAGTACGGCAATGCTTTTAAAGCAGGTATGGGCGCTGAAGCAGTAAGAGAGCTGCTTGCTCAGATAGATCTCGATGAAATGTCAGCAGAACTCAGAGAGACTCTGAAGGATGCTACAGGCCAGAAGAAGATCAGAATAGTAAGAAGACTTGAAGTAATAGAAGCACTCAGATCATCAGGCAACAAGCCTGAATGGATGGTACTCGAAATAATCCCTGTTATCCCGCCTGACCTCAGACCTATGGTACAGCTGGATGGCGGAAGATTTGCCACTTCAGACCTGAATGACCTTTACAGAAGAGTAATAAACAGAAATAACCGTCTTAAGAGACTGCTCGACCTCGGAGCACCTGACATCATCGTAAGAAATGAAAAGAGAATGCTTCAGGAAGCAGTTGACGCCCTTATAGATAACGGCAGAAGAGGCAGACCTGTTACAGGTCCCGGAGGCAGACCGCTCAAGTCTCTTTCTGACATGCTCAAGGGTAAGCAGGGACGTTTCAGACAGAACCTTCTCGGTAAGCGTGTTGACTACTCAGGACGTTCTGTAATCGTAGTAGGACCTGAACTCAAGTTCTATCAGTGCGGTCTTCCTAAGAAGATGGCACTGGAGCTCTTCAAGCCTTTCATAATGAAAAGACTTGTTGAGAACGGTACTGCTCACAATATAAAGAGCGCTAAGCGCATGGTAGAAAAAGTAAGAAATGAAGTATGGGACGTTCTTGATGACGTTATCAAGGAGCATCCTGTTCTCCTCAACCGTGCTCCGACT
>CAVGAH010000070.1:4678-10654 GCA_963627215.1 bacterium
GTATTCAGGCGTTCGAGCCTGTACTCGTAGAAGGTAAGGCTATAAAGCTTCACCCACTCGTTTGTACAGCATACAATGCCGACTTCGACGGCGACCAGATGGCAGTACATCTGCCTCTGTCAGTAGAAGCTCAGGCTGAAGCAAGATACCTCATGCTTTCTGTAAATAATATCCTGGCTCCAAAGGATGGTTCTCCTATAACTACTCCTACACAGGATATGATCCTGGGAAGCTATTACCTCACTCATCCGGGAGATGAAAACAGATCGACTCCTGCAGAAAAGGGTGACGGCAAGATATTTACAGACTTTGACGAAATGATGATGGCTTACACTACTCACGTTGTAGGTATCCATGCCAAGGTCAAGGTAAGAATGAAGCTCAGTCCTGATGATCCGGGCAAGCTCGTAGAGTCAACAGTCGGAAGATTTATCTTCAACCAGAAGATCCCTCAGGATCTCGGCTTCGTAGACAGATCTGTTGATCCTTACGGACTGGAAGTTGACTTCCTGTGCGGTAAGAAAAAGCTCGGCGAGATCATCGGCAAGTGCTACAAGGCACACGGAAATACAGGAACAGCAGAAATGCTGGACTATATAAAGTCAACAGGCTACCATTATTCTACTATAGCAGCTATCACCATCAGTGTTTCCGACATGGAAATACCTGAGTCAAAGCCTGCTATCATTGCAGAAGCAAACAGCCTCGTAGACAGATATCAGACGGCTTACAGACGCGGTCTCATGTCTAATGAAGAACGTTATGAAAAGGTCGTTGAAACTTGGAATAATACTACTGAAAGAATCGCTGATGAACTTATGGATTCTCTCGGTGCATTAAATAACCTGTTCATCATGGCACACTCAGGTGCTCGAGGCAGTAAGAACCAGATCAAGCAGGTAGGCGGTATGAGAGGTCTTATGGCGAATGCCCAGGGTAAAACTATCGAGATCCCTATCACTGCAAACTTCCGTGAAGGTCTGTCAATACTGGACTACTTCGTATCATCTAACGGTGCTCGTAAGGGTCTGTCAGATACAGCTCTGCGTACAGCCGACTCAGGTTACCTTACAAGACGTCTCGTAGATGTCAGCCACAACGTTATCGTAAGAGAACTCGACTGCGGCACTGAAGAAGGTATAATAGTTAAGGCTTTTGCTGAGGGTAAGGAAGTTATCGAGTCACTGAAGCTGAGAATAACAGGCAGAACTGCACTTGATGATATATATGATCCTAATACAGGAAAGCTTTTAGTAGCTAAGGACGATGAAATAACCGATGCTCAGGCTGAAGCTGTTGAAAATGCAGGTATAGAGTCAGTAAGGATACGTTCTGTAATGACTTGCCACAGCCAGGTAGGCGTATGCGCTAAGTGCTACGGCAGATGCCTTGCAACAGGTGAATCTGTAAATATCGGTGAAGCAGTAGGTATCCAGGCAGCACAGTCTATCGGTGAACCTGGTACACAGCTTACAATGCGTACATTCCATACAGGCGGCGTAGCCGGCGGCGATATCACTCAGGGTCTTCCAAGAGTAGAAGAGCTTTTCGAAGCAAGAAAGCCAAAGGGCCTTGCTGAGATATGCGAAGAAGACGGTACTGTTGTATCTATCGAATCAAGAAAGGACAACAAGACTGAAGTTAAGATCGTAGGCGAAAGAGAAAGAGTTTATGTTATCCCGTACGGAGCACGTCTTAAGGTAAAGGAAGGCGACTTCATAAAGGCAGGAAACGGCATAACTCAGGGTCCTCTGAATCCGCATGACATACTCAGGATAAACGGCGTTGAGGGTGTATACCAGTACCTCATCAAGGAAGTACAGCGCGTATACAAGATGCAGGGTGTAGATATCAACGATAAGCATATCGAAGTTATCGTAAGCCAGATGCTCGGTAAGGTAAAAATCGAGGATGCCGGCGATACAGACCTCCTTCCTGGAGCAATGTACTCTCAGAGAGAATACGACGAAAAGAATGCCGCTGCTATCGAAGCAGGTCTTGAGCCTGCAACTGCAAAGGTAACTCTGCTCGGTATCACAAAGGCTTCACTCGCAACTAACTCATTCCTGTCAGCGGCTTCGTTCCAGGAAACAACAAGAGTTCTTACTGATGCGGCCATAAAGGGCAAGGTAGACCACCTTCATGGTCTCAAGGAAAATGTTATTATCGGTAAGCTGATACCTGCAGGTACGGGTATGAGAATGTATAAGGACATCGACCTTGACTATGGCAAGAATACTCCTGTAATTGAAGAGTATAAACGCCGCAAGTTAGAAGAAGAGCTTGCAGCACAGCTTGCTGAAGGCGCAGAAGCGGCAGATATAAAGGATGAAAAGCCGGAGGAATCTGTTATAGCAGATACTTCTGATGACTCAGAAGATGATATGATAGTATTCTATGATTCAGAAGAAAACGGTTCTTCAGATATTATTGAATAAAGAACTCAAAAAATATAAATAATATTAGACAGAAAACAGATTGACACGGGATGCTATTCGGTGTTATACTGAAATTCGGTCTACGGCGAAAAAATCGATGGTCGCAGAGCGCCATCGATTTTTTCTGCTTTATTCAGGAGGAAAAAATGGTTGTCGGGATAAAACAGACGCTTAGAATGATCGAACAAGGTCGTGTAATTGAATTATTTGTTGCCGAAGATGCGGACTTCTATGTTACAAGACACGTGATCGATGCAGCTGCGGCAGACAACATTCCTATAAAGTATGTAGAATCAATGAAACAGCTCGGACATATGTCAGGCATCGACATCGGTGCAGCTGTTGCGGGGAAACTGGTAAACGAGCAGTAATGATATCCTGTAGGGATGTTACAGCGCCGGGCGCTGCCACTGTATGAAATTTACATTAGTTTAACTTAGATTTAAGCCTTATTTCAGGGTTTAGATATATAATCATTAACGATTGCATTTGTTATTCGAAAGAATACGATCTGCAGGAAAGGAGAAACTAGAATGCCTACTATTAATCAGTTAGTAAGAGAAGGTCGTCAGAAGACTGTTAAAAAGTCAACAGCTCCAGCTCTCCTCAGAGGTATGAATTCCCTCAAGAGAGTTCCGACAGACACAAAGTCTCCACAGAAGAGAGGCGTATGCACTTCTGTAAAGACTGTAACTCCTAAGAAGCCTAACTCAGCTCTGAGAAAAGTTGCCAGAGTTAAGCTGACTAACGGTATCGAAGTAACTGCGTACATTCCTGGTATCGGTCATAACCTCCAGGAGCACAGCGTAGTACTCATCAGAGGCGGAAGAGTAAAGGACCTCCCGGGTGTAAGATATCACATCGTAAGAGGTACTCTGGATACTGCTGGTGTTAACGGCAGAATGCAGGCCCGCTCAAAGTATGGTGCTAAGAGACCTAAGAGCAAGTAAGCTGAGCCTCATTACCATACGTTAAAAACAAGAAATTAAATTAAGCGCCCTCAGTGAGGGATCTCGTTTCGTACAGATCGTAAAAGATTGTGCATAAGACATAAATTGTGCATAAGACATGATGCATAAGACATGATGTATAAGACATAAAATGAAGCGAATCACATTGCACATTGAGGAATGATATATATATCTAATCAGTATTATATCTGCGCACCACGGCAGCACAAAGCTGTCGAGTACCTGAGTTTCCGGTGTGTGCCGGGGACAGGTTGTTGATTATACACAATAGTGTGTATAAAAGTATAACTTACAAGGAGGGAAGAGAAGTGCCTAGAAAAGGAAGCGTTCCTAAGAGAGAAGTACTTCCTGATCCAGTATACGGAAGCGTTGTTGTTTCAAAGCTTATCAACAACATCATGCTGGACGGAAAAAAGGGAGTAGCACAGAGCATCGTATATGATGCTTTCGACATGATCAGAAATACTACAGGCGAAGAGCCACTCGAAGTATTTGAAAAGGCAATGAACAATATCATGCCAGTTGTAGAAGTTAAGGCAAGACGTGTCGGTGGTGCCAACTATCAGGTTCCTATCGAAGTAAGAGCTGACAGAAGACAGACTCTTGGTCTCAGATGGCTTACATTATTTACTCGCAAAAGAGGCGAAAAGTATATGTATGAGAGACTTGCAAAGGAACTTATGGATGCAGCAAACAACACTGGTGCATCTGTAAAGAAGAAGGAAGACACTCACAAGATGGCAGAAGCCAACAAGGCGTTTGCACACTACAGATGGTAATTTTACCGTTAAATATAATTGTGGCTGCTTAGCAGTCTGGAAAGGAGGAGCAATATATGGCTAGAAAATTTCCATTAGAAAAGACTAGAAATATCGGTATAATGGCGCACATCGACGCCGGAAAGACAACAACAACAGAAAGAATTCTGTTCTATACCGGTAAGACACATAAAATCGGTGAAACACACGATGGTGCTGCTCAGATGGACTGGATGGCACAGGAGCAGGAAAGAGGTATCACAATTACTTCTGCTGCTACTACTGCTCAGTGGAAGGGCAACAGGATCAACATCATCGATACACCGGGACACGTTGACTTTACTGTAGAAGTAGAGAGATCTCTTCGTGTACTCGATGGATCTGTAACAGTTCTCTGTGCTAAGGGGGGTGTTGAGCCTCAGTCAGAAACAGTTTGGAGACAGGCTGACAGATACGGTGTTCCAAGAATGATCTTCGTTAACAAGATGGACATCCTTGGAGCTGATTACTACAGAGTAATCGACATGGTAAAGAACAGGCTCAAGGCTAACGCTGTTCCTGTTCAGCTCCCTATCGGTAAGGAAGATACTTTCACAGGTATCATCGACCTTATCAAGATGAAGGCTGAGATCTATACAGATGACCTCGGTACTACTATCGAAGAATCTGACATTCCTGAAGACATGATGGAGCTTGCTCAGGAATGGAGACATGCATTACTTGAATCTGTTGCTGAAACAGATGAAGAACTCATGATGGAGTATCTTGAAAACGATACTCTCAGTGAAAAGGATATTAAGAAGGCTATCAGAAAGGCTACTATCGCTAATGAGATGGTTCCTATGCTCTGCGGTTCTGCTTACAAGAACAAGGGTGTACAGCTCATGCTCGACGCTGTAATCGACTATATGCCTTCACCTGTTGATATCCCTGCTATCAAGGGTATCGACCCTGATACTGAAGAAGAAGCAGAAAGCCCTGCAGATGACAATGCTCCATTTGCAGCTCTCGCATTCAAGATAATGGCTGACCCATTCGTTGGTAAGCTCGCATTCTTCAGAGTATATTCAGGTACACTCGATTCCGGTTCTTATGTTTACAACTCTACAAAGGGTAAGAAGGAAAGAATCGGACGTATCCTTCAGATGCACGCAAACAAGAGAGAAGAAATCGACAAGGTATATGCCGGCGATATCGCTGCTGCAGTAGGTCTTAAGGATACTACTACAGGTGATACTCTCTGTGATGAAAAGCATCCTATCATTCTTGAATCAATGGACTTCCCTGATCCAGTTATTGAGATCGCTATTGAGCCTAAGACTAAGGCAGGTCAGGAAAAGATGGGTATAGCACTTGCTAAGCTCGCTGAAGAAGACCCAACATTCAAGACTTATACAAACCATGATACTGGTCAGACAATCATCGCTGGTATGGGTGAGCTCCACCTCGATATCATCGTTGACCGTCTCCTCAGAGAATTCAAGGTTGAAGCTAATGTCGGCAAGCCACAGGTTTCTTATAAGGAAACTCTCACTCAGCCTGCTGATGTTGACTACAAGTATGCTAAGCAGTCCGGTGGTCGTGGTCAGTACGGTCACGTTAAGATCAAGGTTTATCCAAGAGAACCGGGTGCAGGCTACGAATTCAAGAACTCTATCGTCGGCGGTGCTATTCCTAAGGAATACATTCCTAAGATCGACGAAGGTATCCAGGAAGCTATGCAGACTGGTATCCTCGCAGGTTATCAGGTAGTAGACGTTGGCGTTGAACTTTACGATGGTTCATATCACGAAGTCGACTCTTCTGAAA
>CAVGAH010000071.1:0-10625 GCA_963627215.1 bacterium
ATTTTTATTTTTATTCTTTTTCTGCAAGGCGTTTGCCTTTCAGAAGCGAACTCATCAATATTAACAAAACCGCAAAGACTTGTCAACAGCTTTTTTTAGTTATTTTTCTGATATCCTGTCATTTTACCATAGCCTGTTACTTATCGTTGATCGATGCGATAAATGTCATCTATTACTTGCAATATACAACGACTGTATCGTAATTCATATGACCGCCGAATATTGAAAGGGCGCTGCCTATGGTAACGTCGAGCCTGTCTCCAGCAAGCTCCTTCATACGAGCAAGATCGCCGAAATTTCTGACGCCGCCTGCGTATGTTACAGGTATGCCGTCCCAGCTTCCGAGCAGACTTATGAGTTCTTCGTCTATTCCTGCTGATTTTCCTTCTACATCTACTGCATGTACAAGGAATTCGTCGCAATAGCCTGCAAGCGCGTCAAGGACTTTATGCGTTACTTCTACATCTGTAAATTTCTGCCAGCGATCTGTTACTATATAGTACTTACCTTCTTTCCTGCGGCAGCTTAAGTCAAGAACTACATGCTCCTTTCCTACAGCAGCTACAAGCTTTTTGAGGTTCTCTACATTTATCTTTCCGTCGCGGAACACATAAGATGTAACTATTACGTGCGATGCTCCCGCAGCTATAAAGCGCGCAGCGTTATCTGCGTTTATACCGCCGCCTATCTGCATGCCTCCCGGAAATGCTCCGAGCGCCAGAAATGCCTGTTCACAGTCTGCTTCGTAATATTCCGAGCCCTCCGGGTTTAACAGTATTATATGCCCGCCGCTCAGTCCGTCATTCCTGTAAAGTTCAGCGTAATACGCGCCGTCATGCTCCGACACGAAATTTTCCTCAGCGCTGTCGCCGTCATCGCGCAGGCTGCTGCCTATTATCTGCTTTACTCTTCCATTATGTATATCTATGCATGGTCTGAATCTCATTTTATATTTATGCCTCCGTTATCGCATATCTTCCGTCACATATGATACATTAATATTACCCTGCCTGCAATCTTCATTGCGACTTAAACTCAAATATTCAGAAACATACTTCCTGTGTATGTTTTTTATACATCCTGCATTTAAAATACAGAAAATATATGATAAAATTCTTTTCTATGAATGAGAAAATATATAATGTAAGAATAAATAAAAGCGAAGTGCTTCGCTACCTCGGTTACACGCGCCCGCGCGTCCGTGACGACACAGGTAACACAGATGATCCCGCCGGTGACGGCGGCAGCTACGGCATTGAGCATTCGGGCAGTGATATTGATGCTGCTGTAAACGCGCAGATAGATGATTGTATCAAAAAAATAACTTCTGCGGCTCAGCCGAAATACGTATATCGTGTTTTTAATATAGAACGTTTTGACAGAAACGGCGGCAGCAGCTCCGATGCGCAAAAAGCTTATCAACATACGGACGTAGACAGTGAAAAAATAATGCTCGCCGGGACTTCCGTTGAAATAGCAGGACGTGACGCTGCGCTGCTGCTCAGAGACTGCAGTGCATGCATCGTAATGGCGGCAACTCTCGGTCAGAAAAGCGAGATGCTGCTGCGCCGGGCGCAGATAACAGATATGACTGAAGCCGTCATACTTGACAGCTGCGCGAGCAGCGCTATCGAAAGCATATGCGAGCAGCTTAATGATGACCTGCGTTCAGAGTACGAGGCTGCCGGGAAATTTCTGACTGACAGGTACAGTCCGGGTTACGGCGATATGCCGCTTACTCTGCAGCCTGAGCTCTGCGGACTTCTTCAGACAGAAAAGCGCATAGGGCTTTCAGTCAGTCTGGGACTTACGCTCATACCATCGAAATCTGTTACTGCCATCATCGGTATTTCTGACATTCCTCAGAAAATGCGCGAAGTCTCATGTGACTCGTGTCGTCTGCGCGATACGTGCAAGATACGTGAGGCAGGCGGAAGCTGCGGTAAGAGTAAATGAGTGGGTATTGCCGTAATGCGGATCAGTCAACAAGCTAATAAGTTAATAAATAAGTGATAATTAAAAAGTAATTTTAACAGATTTAAAATAAATTATGAAATATGCGCGGTCACCCGCGCGGAGGAAAATATGACAGCAAGAAAACCGCTGCTTGAACAGGCAGCTGACGAAAAACGCATCTTTTATCTCGACGGCGCTATGGGCACGATGCTGCAGGCTGCCGGACTTAAGCTCGGCGAGCGTCCTGAGGCGCTGTGCATCACTGACCCTGACGTAGTTGAAAACGTTCACAGACTTTATGTTGAGAGCGGAAGCGACATCATATACGCCAATACATTTGGTGCAAACGCTCACAAGCTCGATGGCACAGGCTACAGCGTCGGCGAAATAATCCCTGCGGCTATAGCCGTAGCGAAGCGCGCCGCAGGCGACAAGGCTTATGTGGCGCTCGATATCGGACCTATCGGTGAGATGCTCGAGCCTTACGGAACTCTGAGCTTTGAGAGCGCTTACGATATTTATAAGGAAATGATAATCGCGGGACGCGACGCAGGTGCTGACCTTATTGTATTTGAAACTATGACAGACCTTTATGAGGTCCGCGCAGGCGTGCTCGCAGCTAAGGAAAATTCTGAGCTTCCTGTTTTTGTAACTATGTCGTTCGAAAAGAGCGGACGTACTTTTACGGGAACGTGCGTAGAATCAATGGCGTGCGTACTCGAAGGACTCGGCGCTGACGCTGTCGGCATAAACTGCTCCCTCGGACCTGACGAAATATATCCCATAGCAGAAAGACTTGCTGCTTCTACCGACCTGCCGCTGATAATAAAGGCAAACGCAGGATTGCCTGACCCTGAAACGGGTGCATATAACGTAGACGCTGAAGAGTTCGCAGCTTCTATGGAAAAATTTACAAAGCTCGGTCTTAGCTATACCGGCGGCTGCTGCGGTACTGATCCTGAATATATAAAGTCTGTTATCACTCACCTTTCACCGCTTCCTTTTGAGGACAAGGCTCCTGCCGAGAAAGTCAGCCGCATATGCACACCATCGGGAATCGTTACTATCGACCGCGTGCGCATCATCGGCGAGCGTATAAACCCTACAGGCAAGAAGAGATTCCAGCAGGCCCTCAAAGAAGGCGATATAGACTACATCCTGAACCAGGGCATACAGCAGATGGACGCAGGTGCAAACATCCTTGATGTAAACGTCGGACTTCCTGAGATAGACGAGCCTGAAATGATGGTAAAAGTTGTAAAAAATCTTCAGTCAGTAGTTGACATCCCGCTTCAGATAGATTCTTCCGATGTAAGAGCTATAGAAGCAGGCGTGCGCGCATGCAACGGCAAGCCTATAGTAAACTCTGTAAACGGCGAGCCTGAGGTGCTGGAAAGAATACTTCCTATTATAAAGAAATACGGCGCAGCTGTCGTAGGCCTGACGCTCAACTCTGCCGGCATCCCGCCTACAGCTGAGGAACGCTTCGCTATAGCGGAGCATATCGTAAATACTGCTATGTCGTACGGCATACCTCGTGAGGACGTTTTCATCGACTGTCTGACGCTGACTGTTTCTGCACAGCAGGCTGAAGCAGCCGAAACTCTGAAGGCTGTACGCATGGTACGCGAACGCCTGGGCGTTCACACGGTCCTCGGTGTTTCAAATATTTCATTTGGACTGCCTTACCGTGAGCTCATAAACCATTCGTTCCTCATGCTCGCCATGGGAAGCGGACTCGACCTGCCGATCATCAATCCGAATGTCGAATCTATGATGAACGCTGTCATGGCCTTCAACGTGCTCAACAATGTCGATAAGGACAGCATGACATACATCGAAAAATTTGCCGACTACACTCCGCCGACTGTGGGAGCACCGTCCGGCACGAATGCCTCCGGCGGCACAGCTGCGGCGACCAGGTCGCCCAACGGTCATGCTCCCGGGAGCATCGAGCATGCCATAGACAAAGGCCTGAAGGAAGAAGCTGCAAACGCTGTGCGCGCGCTTCTCGAAACTACAGACGAAATGACTATAATAAACGAGCGCCTTATTCCTGCGCTCGACAGCGTAGGTGAGCGTTTTGAAAAAGGAAAAATATTCCTACCACAGCTTCTTAACTCTGCCGCTGCCGCAAATGAAGCGTTTGAAGTTATAAAGATCCGCATGGCAAAATCGGGCGGCGAATCTGTTTCTAAAGGCAAGATAATACTCGCAACTGTAAAGGGCGATATACATGATATCGGCAAGAATATCGTAAAGGTCATCCTTGAAAATTACGGCTATACTGTAATAGACCTCGGCAGAGACGTCGACCCGCAGCTTGTTGTCGATACTGCCATTAAGGAGGATGTAAAGCTCGTCGGACTGTCTGCGCTCATGACTACTACGCTAGTCAGCATGGATGAGACGATACAGGCTATTCGCGCAAGCGGTCATGAATGTAAAATTATGGTCGGCGGCGCTGTGCTTACTCCTGATTACGCTGAAAAGATGGGCGCAGATTTCTATGCGCGCGATGCTAAGGAATCTGCTGATATAGCTAAGAAGATCTTCGGTTGATCGGTCGGCGGGCCGACTCGGCGTTAATCGTAATTCATTTGTTTGGCTAAGTATATTATTTTTAATATCAAAAGGTGATTATTTATGAAAACTCTTTATCTTGAATGTAAAATGGGCGCAGCGGGCGATATGCTTACTGCTGCGCTGCTCGAGCTCCTGCCGGACAAGCAGGTGTTTATAGATAAAATGAACAGTCTCGGTATACCGGGCGTGGAGGTCTCTGCTACTGAAGCAACTAAGTGCGGTATAAACGGTACGCATATGGTCGTCAAGGTAAACGGCATGGAGGAGCATGAATATTTTCACGCTCTTAAGCACGCTCATTCTCATGAGCATGAACACGAACACAGCCATGACCATGTTCATACAGGAATGCATGAGATAGGTCACATCATAGCTGACCTTGATATATCAGACAAAGTACGTTCCGACGTTAAAGAAGTATACAAGCTCATAGCTGAAGCTGAGAGCCACGCTCACGGCATTCCTGTCGACGAAGTACACTTCCACGAGGTCGGCGCTATGGACGCAATTACAGACATCACAGGCGTTTGCATGCTTATGGAAATGATCGCGCCGGATAAGGTCATCGCATCGCCTGTACATGTAGGCAGCGGTCACGTGCACTGCACGCACGGAACACTTCCTGTTCCTGCACCTGCTACTGCTCATATACTCCGCGGTATACCGACTTACAGTGACGGTACTGCGCGCGGAGAGCTCTGCACTCCTACAGGCGCGGCGCTCCTGAAGCATTTTGTAAGTGAATTCCGTGAAATGCCTGTTATGACAGTTTCTGATATAGGCTACGGCATGGGAATGAAGGATTTTGAACAGGCTAACTGCATAAGGGCAATGCTCGGAGAATGCGGCGGCCCGGTCACCCCGTCAGATATTGCACCGTCATACATTGCTGAAGACGGCGGAAGTAGCGATACAGTTATAGAGCTTGCCTGCAATCTCGACGATATGACGCCGGAGGCTATTGGATTTGCTGTAGGTGCTCTGCTTGACGAGGGTGCGCTCGATGTGTGGACTGAGGCTATAGGTATGAAAAAGAACCGTCCGGGCATAAAGCTCTGCTGCCTCTGCAGGCCGGAGGACCGTGACCGCATCGTCCGTGCTGTTTTTAAAAATACCACTACTATAGGAATACGCGAATATGAATGCGGCAGATACACGCTCGACCGCAGCATATCTGAGATAAAAACGCCTTACGGCAGCGTCCGCTCAAAAGTATCGCGCGGCTACGGAGTCGAACGTGAAAAGCCTGAGTATGATGATCTTGCGGAGCTCGCACACCGAAACGGTGTATCAATCATAGATATTTTAAAAGAAACTAAATAAATATATTAATTAATATACTTTTTCGTAAATGCAGGACGCCGATACAGGCAAGCGGTCATGCAGGTCGCTCCGCTCGTCTGCATGCCCGCCCGCTTTTGGGGCGTCTTTTTGTATTATTAAAAATTACAATAAAGTATGCTATTTTGATAATATATCCAGAATAAAAAAACGCATGCATTCGGTCAGACTGTTAATACAGCCATAGGCCTTTTGCATGCGTTTTTAAATTATTTTACTTTTTCAGCGAATCGCTGCAGTATTACTGACACCTGCGCTCTTGTCGCTGTCTGCTGAGGGTTGAAGGCTTTGCTTGAGTCGCCCTGGATGAGTCCTGCCGATGATGCCCAGTCTACTGCTTCCTTTGCCCATGATGATACCTTAGCCGCATCTGTGAATGCGCTCTGCGAAACGCCTGTCTTTACGTCCATGCCTTTAAATGAAGCGTAATTGTACATGATGACTGCCATCTGCTCGCGAGTTATAGTACGCTCCGGGCCGAAAACTGTTGCGCTGAAGCCCTTTACGATATTGTTTGAAGAAGCCCAGCCTACGCTCTCATCGTACCATGAGCCGCTCTTAACGTCTGTAAACGCGTGTGAACCGCTGAGCGTACCGCCGTTGAGACGTCCGAGCACAGTTACGAACATTGCTCTGTTCATCGGTGAATTTGGTGCGAAGCTTGTGTCTGATACGCCGTTAAAAAGGCCCTTGCCTACTACATCATATACTGCATCCTCGTACCAGCTGCCTGATGCTACGTCAGAAAATTTCTTATCGTTACTGTTGTTTCCCGGCTGCTCAGGCTGCGTCGGCTGTGTTGGCTGCGTCGGTTCTGTGACAGTGCTTCCACCGCCGCCACCGGCACCACCGCCTCCGCCTCCGCCAGCTCCACCGCCGCCGGTATTGCTTTCAAGCTTTATCTGAGCCGTTTCTGTCCTGCTGCCGTAGCTTACAGTCAGATCGAGAGGAAGCTTTGAAGAAAAGTCTGAGAGATCTGCTTCAAAGGAATACTTTCCGTCTGTTCCTGCTACCTGTCCGTTAAAATATGCCACCTCTGTATTATTATATGTAACTTTTACGCTGACCCACTGATTCGGAATGGCTGTGCCTTCTATTTTTACGCTCGACGCTTCCGATGCGCTTTTGAGAACTATATCGGAAGCTGCCGATGCTGACAATGCTGCTGATATTATCAGCATAGACGCTACGAGCGCCGTAAAAAACAAATGTCTGAATCTTTTCATTTTATTTCCTTGTCTGTATTATACATTAGCTAAAGTTTCTCATCACTTAATCTGTACGGTCAATTCGCAGAGCTGTTTAAGACGAACGCACCGCTGCCTTTTGTGCTGTTGAGCTGATCGGCAACGAATATCCTTATACTGTCTCCGCCTTTTACTGAAAAGCTTCCGCTCAGGCGTTTTGCATTGTTTATCGACAGTGTCTGTGATGATATGTTTACAAGCTTATTTCCTCTGTAGTGTGCAAATACTACGTTCTGCGTGCTTCCGTAGCGCTTTTCAGGTGTCACGGTGACGCTGAACGTTGCCGTTTCGTTATAGCTTGCATCCACCTTAAGTTCATTTGAATATTCCCGGCTTATAGTACAGCCTGTCGCATTCTGTATGCCTATCGCATAGGTGCCCTTCTGCGTCAGGCTTTCCTCTACGTAGACCTTCAGCTCTTTTCTAGTTACATTTCCACGTCTGTCAGTCGCTGTATATGTTATGGTATATACTCCTGTTTTTTCTGTGTCTATGTAATTAAGCGTGCCGTCTCCATTAGTAACTGTTCTTTTGACTTCGACTTTCTGACCGTATGCGTCTACAGCTTCTATATTTGATGGCTCTGTGAACTGCTGACCCTTCTGCAGGTATATTGGTTCATCAGGTACGCCTTTTATGGTCGGCGGTACTTTGTACAGATCGTCGGCAGGGAATTCAACATATACAGTATCAATGTTCTTAAGCAGATATCCTGCATTTTTTTCATTATATCCATTCTGACCTATAAACAGTCTCGGCGCATTTTCGTTTAATGCAGCTGCATTTACCTCCGGACGTTGAGGGTCTGTATAATCATTCTTGATACTTTCAGTATACCAGAATGCTATCATAGGATACACGAGAGCCTTCCTGTCTGATGTATCAGCAAAATAGTATCCTGTCGGTGATTGTATCTGCGACTTTGTGAGCGCCGTTACTGTGTTATCTGTGCTCATAAATGTAACAGTTTCAAATGTATCCCATATCCCGAGATCTCTGATAAGCCACTCTGCCGTCACACCTGTTGCTCCGTACCACGTAGACTGATCGGCATCGTTTCTCGATGATATCTTCTGAAATACCATTTTGTCGCAATTTCCGCCTGTTATCGGGTATGACTCTTCCATTCCCAGATCTATGATATCCTGCACTGTATAAGTCTTTTTAACAGCTCCTGTATTTGAATCCTTTACTGTCAGGACAACAGGAGAATTTGCATATGTCTGAACATCATCTGCTCCTTCAGCGCTTTCAGCAGCAAATACGCTGAAGCTGCCTGTACTGAAGCAGATCGTCATGCATATCAATGTTATATAGCATATCAATTTTTTTATCATACTTAACTTGTTATTCCTTCAGTTGTTATCCATGTATGTTAAGGATGCGCGATAACGTTCCCTTTATGAGCTGCAGCGGGTCCTTGATTATAAATACATTTACAGTATCACCCTTTTCTACAGAGCTTAATGTAAACGATCCTGTCGCAGAAGGCGCTCCTGCGGCATCGTCAGATGGCTGCGCAAGCTCTGTCCACGCCGATCCGTATGCTACCATTTTATTTCCTCGCATATGAGTCCATAAAACAGTGACGCCGCTCTGCGGTACTCCGCCCAACGCTGCTGCTCTGTCAGTTACTGTGATGCTTATATCTGCGCTCTCAATATCCTTTTCTGCAGTTATTCTGTTAGCAGGATCACCTGATACTGTTGAAAATCCTTCCTGTGCTGTAATATCGACGCTGCAGCTTTCTGTTACCATATCAGATATTGTTATATCTGCCGTAAGAGCCTTGCTCTCATTTCCTGCCTTATCGCATGCCTTTACTGTATACTTATGGCTGCCTTCCGCAGCTTCCGTATCTGTATAAGTAGTCGCATTTGTCCTTTTTATCAGGATGCCATCACGATATATATAATACGATCCTGAGAGATCCAGCCCACTCGTAGCATCAGACGCTGAAGGCCACGTAAGCTCTGCTGCTGGAGAACCATCCTGCTGCTTTTTAGGTGTTGCCTTCAGTTCGCCTGATGACCATACCGGTGCATCTGTATCAAAGTATATGCCTTCCCACTGGTTATTAGCAGAATATGGAAGTGGGAGTGTAAGCTCTGCAGTGTTTCCTGCTTCATCTGTTATATCTCCTGCTTCGCATTCTATCTGCCATTCACCGCTTGAACGCATGAGCGTTGCATTGTTCAAAGTATCGCCTTCAGCCACAGTGTATGTAAATACAAGGTGCTTTTTGTCAGGCTGTGTCTTCTGATATTTCAGTACCAGCGGAGTATCTCCCGGGCCTGTTTCCATTTTTATCGTTATATTTGCGTTTTCTTTTACGTTTACAACTTCTGAGAACTGAGCTTCAAGAGCCAGGATCTCTCCTGCCTTATAGTATTTGCTCGTTCTTGGCTCTTTGGTTGATGACTCTATCCTGTTTGTCAGCTGGGCTGACGGAGCTTTTGTGTCGATTATTATTGCTGCATCAGACAGACTTCCCTTCGTTCCCGGTATCGGGAGGTTGAGCGACGCAGGACTTCCCGATGCTGCCTTAAGCTCTGCGCCGTCGGCCATGCTCAGTGCTGCGGCTGATATGTAATCGAGATACTGCCCTGCTGCTGTATTTTCATCATTAACAGTATATGTAAATACGAGCTTCGTATCGTTGCTTACCGCAGGAGCTGTGATATATCCTGCTCCTGTACTGTTCATCAGGACGTTGAGTGCAAGACGCGCCTCGCCTGTGCTCGTTACCGGTTTATCGAATTCTACTGTTATATTTACAGTATCGCCTTTTTTGTAATAGCCCGGCGCTGAATCTGTAGTTACAGACTTTACTGACGCTGCAAGTATATCTATCGATATCTTTCTGCCCATCGGTGATACTGCATCAGGCGCAGGCAGCTCTTTGTTTACTTCTGTGTTATAAGCATCCTTTAAAGATGCTCCGTTCACCATATTTATATTTCCTGTATAACTGAGCTTTTCTACGCTGCTGTCATCGGAAGAAACGGTGTATTTAAATACTGCACAGCCTGTAGCTTCATCTATCGAATCGAAATATGCACGTCCGCCGTTGTTCATGTCTATATAAATGCTGTTTCCGTCAGGATCGTTTGCAGAAAGACCTGTTATTCCAAAATTTACCAATACAGGTATCGTTGTACCTGTACCGTATACACCTGAATTTATATTGGCTTTTACTGATACTGCTGTTGCTGCCGTCGTGTTTACATATACGAGCGACTGCCTGAGGCCTCTTGAATTTACAGGAAGTGTAAGATCTATCTTGCCTGCGGCTCCGCTCAGAGGTATTATTGAGCTTCCCTCAGGCAGCTCTACAGTCGCACCTGCACACTGAAGCACTTCGCCACCCGTCGTATCACCCGGCTGTATCGTGTATGAGAACATCAGTCTTTTAGTTCCATTTCCTACCGGGTTACTTGATTTTGATGCTTCTTCCTTTTCTTCAGCTGTAGGTTCACGATATACAGCATATAC